>JAQUTH010000001.1 GCA_028709885.1 Flavobacteriales bacterium | reverse complement strand
CGCCCACACTGTGTGTCTCCTTCTTTTTTCACATCTATCATAGGAGTAGAGGTGTCATGGGTAACATCGGTAACTATTGCCACGTTTGGTTCTATGGTACGTGAAATCATCTGCGCACCGTTGAGCCCTACTTCTTCCTGCACGGAATTGACTATATAAAGACCAAAAGGCAGTTTTTCACCTTTTTCTTTAATCATACGAGCCACTTGCGCTATGATAAAACAGCCCATTCTGTTGTCCAATGCACGTCCTACATAGCGGTCTTTTCCCATGGTAAAAAACTCATCGGGGTAGGTTATAACATCGCCCACCTGTATGCCCATATTCTCTACCTCTTCTTTTGACGTAGCTCCCACGTCTATAAAAAGACGGTCTACACGTGGGGGTTCTTCTTTTTCGCTACCTTTTCCCATGCGAGTATGAATGGCAGGCCAGCCAAAGACTCCACGAATGACTCCGTTTTTCTCGGTGTGAATGTTCACTATTTTTGACGGAGCTATCATGTGATCAGAGCCTCCGTTGCGCACCACGTACAGCAGTCCTTCGGGCGAAATGTAATTGACAAACCAAGATATTTCATCTCCGTGTCCTTCTATGACTACTTTGTACTGAGCTTTTGGGTTTATAACACCAACAGCAGTACCGTAGACATCGGTAAATATTTCATCAACGTATGGACGCAAATATTCTATCCAGCGTGTTATTCCTGTGCTTTCTGCTCCTGTTGGCGATGGCAGGTCTATGTATTCTTTGAGAAAAGCAAAGGCTTTTTCGTCTATTATTTTTTCCATGTCCTAATTATTTTAAGTAAAGGTAGTAAAATTATGCGTGCGGCATATTATCATGCAAGTGTATAGCTGGCAGAGAAAGGTTGTAACGCACCACTATAAAACGAGTAAATATGATACCAGCCATAGTTACCAGCACATTGACATTTTCAGATACCCCAAAATACATCATCAATGTATAAGCCACTCCTCCTACAACGCATATAGTGGCATATATCTCACGGTGGAAAATAAGCGGTATCTCACTGCAAAGAAGGTCTCTGACCACACCTCCAAAGCACGCTGTAAGAGTTCCAAGACATATACCCAACATAGGGCTGTAACCCCACGTAAGACCTATTTGCATACCTATTACGGTATAAACTCCCAGTCCTATGGTATCAAAGAAAAATAGTGCTTTACGCAGATATTGAAGATAATTGCGAAAGATTATGGCCACTGGTGTAGCTATGAACAGTATGTAAAGGTATGTCTCGTTGTGAAGCCAAAAGACGGGACGATTTATCAGTATATCACGAATGGTACCCCCGCCGAAAGATGTTCCAAACGCCACTATGAGTATGCCGAATATATCCATGCGTTTTTGCATGGCTGTTAATGCGCCTGAGACAGCAAAAGCCCATACTCCTGACAAATCCAATATTGTGAGTAACTGATTGGTATCTATTGAGTTAATCATACAGACCTTTTATTTTTAATAGTTTTCTTTTTCCGCACAAAAGTACTGTTTTTTTCATCAATATGTTTAAGGAAAAAACATCTGAAAAACATTTTTTTTAATCTCTGTAAATAGTACATTTGTTTCATCTGAAAAAACATTTCTCAAAAAGACCAAAAAAGTCTATTGGAAACACAAAACAAATGACAATCAGAATATTACCACACACATGGAAAATAAAATCATTCTAAGCGATGCCGACGTGCGTCTGAAAATAAACCGCATAGCCTACCAAATATACGAATCTAACATAGACGAAAAAGACGTTTACATAGTAGGTATAGCATCCAGCGGATACAAAATAGCATCTCTTTTGGCACAGAAAGTAGAACAGATAAGCACTGTAAAAGTACATCTGTGTGAATTGGAAATAAACAAAAAAGACCTTTCGGCACCATTTCGTTTCTCATGCCCTCTGTCAGAACTTAAAAACCATTCGGTAGTACTGGTAGATGACGTACTAAACAGCGGTGCTGTACTTATATACGCCGTTCGTTTTCTTTTGGGAGAAAACCTCAAAAAGCTAAACACTGCCGTTCTTGTAGACCGCAACCACAAACGTTTCCCTGTAAAGGTAGACTTCAAAGGAATGTCCCTCTCCACCACTCTGCATGAACACGTACAGGTACTCTTTGATGAAAATGGCAAAATAATGGTAGAATTTTCATAGAAAAACATAATGCATAAAAAACGGCTCGCCTATGGCGAGCCGTTTACAGTTTAAAGAACTGACATTATCTTTTTTGCCTTATCATTTCATTTATCATCAGCACAACCACCAAAACTATCATCAGCGAAGACACCCATGGACTATCTGTAAATACCTCAGGGTGCATTATTACCGTTAGTAAAATACCAGCCGCCGCACCACCCAAGTGAGCTGAATGTCCTATGTTTCCTATCTTTTTTCTCATGCCATAACTACTAAAAAGAATGTAAGCCACCGCAAAAAGCCAAGCTGGTATAGGCAAAGGAATAGGTATTATAAATAAAGTCATGTGCGGATTAAGTATTATAGCGGAAAAAAGAACCGCCGACACCGCCCCCGAAGCACCTACCGCTGAATATGAATAATCGTTTTTATTTACCCAGTAACTATACAACGACGAAAAGCCTAATCCCACAAAAAAAATGATGAGAAAACGCATTTCCCCCAGTATGGTCATAGGTACCGAATAAAAGAAATACAACGTTATCATGTTGAAGAGCAAATGCGCCCACCCAGCATGTAAAAAGCCTGATGAAAAAAGTCTGTAATACTCCTTTCGGTAACGAATAGATGATACCTCAAACATATATTTGCGAAAAAACAAAGCATCGTTAAATCCTCTAATAGACATCACTATCGTTATTATGAAAATAGCTAAGACTGACAATTCCGGCATATATCTCAATTTTTAATTTTACAAAAAAAACAACAAAAAGTCAACATATAGTTTTCTTTATGTCAAAGATACGTTTTTTTTACACATTGTATATATAAAGACTAAAAAAACGGACATACACTGTCTCTGGTTTAGGATATTTTGACTAACTTTATGGCATATTTATAAAATGATAAAACCGTAATAAACATGACAACAAATGAAAAAGTAGCAGCCCTTCGCGCACTGATGACCAAGAAAAACATAGATGCCGTGATAATACCATCAGCAGACGCTCACCAGAGTGAATACTCAGCTCCACGTTTTGCAGTAAGAGCATGGATATCAGGCTTCACAGGTTCGGCAGGAACAGTGGTAGTAACCAAAGACCACGGTGGCGTATGGGTAGATTCAAGATATTTTCTCCAATGCGCCAAAGAAATAGAAGGCACACCATATACCATGCATCCTTTGCAAGTACAAACAGCAGCCGAATGGGTATCTTGGATAGCTGAGAACCTACCAAAAGGCTCAAAAGTGGGCATAGACGGACGCGTTTTTTCAGTCCTTTCAGCCAAAGAAATAAAAAACACATTGGCTCAAAAAGGAATATCTCTCGCTGTGGATTTTGACCCTTCTCAAATATGGGTAGAAAACCGTCCAGATATGCCTTGCACACCTATTTACGTGCATGACCTGCACACAGCTGGTGTATCTGCGGTAGATAAAGTAAACGCCATACGCTCTTTTATAAAAGAACAATCTGCCGATGCAATAGTTATAGACGCATTGGACGAAGTGGCATACACGCTTAATATCCGCGGAGGAGATGTGGCTTACAACCCTGTTACATATGCTTATTTGGTTATAACTACTAAGAACGCTATCCTTTTTACCGATGAGAAAAAACTAAACCCTGAGGTAAAAAACTACCTCCAATCCATTGCCGTAGATGTTCTTCCTTATGATGAAATAGACCGTTTTCTCCGCGAAGGCAAAATGGGTAAAACTCTCTGCATAGACGCAGCCAAATTTTCAGCATATCACCGTGAGATATTGCCAAAAGATGTTGTCGTTAAATGCATTACATCGCCTGTTGCTATGATGAAATGCGTTAAAAACAACGCCGAAATAAAGGGTGAACACCGCGCTATGCTCAAAGATGCTGTCGCTCTGACAGAATTTTTCCGCCGTGTGGAAGAGGAATCCCAAGAAAAAGGATATGACGAGGCTGACCTTGCATCTTTGGTAGGTGATATACGCAAGAAGCAAAAAGGCTACATAAGCGAGAGTTTCGGCGCCATAGTCGGTTTCAAGGAAAATGGTGCCATAGTGCATTATAGTCCTAAAAAAGGCTCTGCCAAAAAGATAGAAGGAAGTGGCATGATACTGATAGATACCGGTGGACAGTATAGCGACGGTACTACTGATATAACACGTGTGTGGTATTTTGGTACTCCTTCGCAAGAGGAAAAAACGGCTTATACCGCTGTTCTGAAAGCTCACATAGCACTGGAAAGACTGGTATTTCCTCAGGGTTACAGTGGTCCTCAGTTAGACACGATAGCTCGTCAAAACCTTTGGCATGAAGGTCTTAATTATGGTCATGGTACCGGTCATGGTGTGGGTGCGGCTATGAACGTACACGAGGGTCCTGCCAGCTTTGGCAACAAAGGTATCACTTGTGGTGTGCCTTTGGAGGTAGGTATGGTCATTTCCGATGAACCGGGATATTACAAGGCTGGTGGTTTTGGTATTCGCATAGAAAACTGTGTTACTGTGCGCCGTGCTTTTGAAAATGAAAATGGTGTTTTCTTCGGATTTTCTCACCTTACTCTCTGCCCGATAGAGACTAAACTGGTAGATGTAGAGATGATGACAGACGGCGAACTGGAATGGCTAAATGCTTATCATGCTGACGTTTTAGACAAGGTTCTACCTTTGGTAAAAGGCGAAGATGCACGTTGGTTGATGCAAAAATGTAGCCCTGTTTACAGAAAATAATAGTTTATTTTACGCATAAAAAAAGCGCCCCGAATGGGGCGCTTTTTTAGTTTTATATATTTTTATTATTTTAGAAGCATTTGAGTAGAGCCTATCTGTCTGCCTTCGGCATATACATAGACTTGGTATTTTCCTTCCACAAAATCTCCCGCTACTCCATCTACAAAGACAGCCACGTCAAGGTCTTGATTTTCATACATCACATCTTTGACACCACTGAACTGCATACGTTCGTTACCTACCACGAAGTAGTTGTTACCTTTTTCTATGCCGATGAGTTTATCGGGTGATACTACGCGGACATATACTTTTACGCTTCCTGCTTTGGCAAAATTATTTTTGACAAGAGTGAAAGAAACACGTATCTGATCTGTACGGCGAGCGCGGTCTGTGTCTTTTATTTTTCCAGTGTTGCTCACAGTTACAGCCTGTGCCACTACACTGCGGGCATCAAGAGCAGATGCGGATTTCATGTCCGCCTGCATACGTACATTTTCTTCTACCAGCGTTTTATTGCGAGATGATGTCTTGCGGAGAGAGTCTTCGGCTTTATCTCGCTGAGCTATCAGGACTTTGTTTAGTCGGTTAAGCGAATCTGCTACGTGAAAAAGTTCTCTTTTTTCCTCGCGAAGGCGTTTTATCTGTTTTTCATAAGAACGCAAAAGTGATAGGTTTGCTTTGTAATTGACCATGGAATCACGCAAAAGTGATATTTGCTGTTGCGCTTCGTCTACTTCTATTTTCAATTTTGAGTCCTGTACGTACAGAGTGTCATAATCTGTTTGTAGGGCTGTAAGCTCTTCTAATGCCACTTGACGATTATGCTCTATCAACTGTGTAAACTGGCTTCTGCTGTAAAATATGTACACTACCGCTCCTACTAATAGGACTAAAAGGAGTAAAAGCACCGCTGCCGGACGTTTTTTTCGCTTTGGAGCTGGTGTATTGTTTATCTCTTCCATTTCTTTGTGCTTTAAAGTTATTATTACTTTTAGGTATCCACAAAAATATGCAATAATTTTAATATTTATCCATTTTTGTCATTCAGGTGATGAATTTTAGGGTTCATTTAACTTTTTATGATTTTAAATATTCGCAAAACACAACATTAGACGTGTGATAATGTTCTTATTTTACAAACAAATCACTAAATTTGTACTCGGAAAAATTAAATATAAAACACAATATTACTATGGTAAAAAAAATTATCCTTTTAGCCTCATTGGCTGTGGCTATGATAGCTCCTCAGAGCTTGAAAGCAGACGAGGGTATGTGGTTGCCTATGTTCATCAAGCGTCTTAACTACGTGGACATGCAAAAACAAGGGCTTCAACTCACACCCGAAGAAATATACAGCATCAATAACTCATCTCTAAAAGACGCTGTGCCTATCTTTGGAGGTGGCTGCACATCAGAATTGGTATCTAAAAACGGTCTTGTCCTTACTAACCACCACTGCGGTTTTTCAGCCATAGCAGGTCTTTCTACCACAGAACATGACTATCTTCGCGATGGTTTCTGGGCAAAAAGTACCGATGAAGAATTACCAGCTCCTGGTCTTTCTGTTCAATTTTTCGTCCGTATGGAGGACGTAACCAACAAAATCCAAGAGGTCATAACAGCTAACATGACAGAGGATGAGCGTTACGAATCTATCCAGACTCTTGCCCGCAAAATAGAAAAAGAAGCCAGCGAAAACGGAAAATACAGCGCTCAGGTAAAAAGTTTTTACAAAGGCAATGAATACTATCTATTTGTATATCAAATATATAAAGACGTTCGTTTAGTAGGGACTCCACCACAGTCTATCGGTAAATTCGGTGGAGAAACAGATAACTGGATGTGGCCTCGTCATACCTGCGATTTTTCTATGTTCCGTATTTACGCCGACAAGGACAACAATCCTGCCGAATATAGCAAGGAAAACGTACCTTTCCATCCTAAAAAATACCTTTCTGTAAACATAGGCGAAAAAACAGAAGGAGACTTTGCTTTCATCATGGGCTTCCCTGGCACTACCCAACGTTACCTCACTTCATGGGGTATAGATTATTTGGTAAACACTGAATACCCTGCCTTTGTAGATGCCAGAGCCAAGAAACTGGACATCATGCGCGAAGCTATGGCACAAGACCAAGCCACACGCATTAACTACTCCAATACCTTTGCTTCTACTTCCAACTATTGGAAAAACCGCATTGGCATGATAGACGCTCTGACAAAAAACAAAACTGCTGACAAAAAACGCGAAATAGAAGCTCAGGTTCAGAAATGGATAGACGGAGATTCTGCTCGTCGTCAGCTCTACGGAGACATCTTTGCTGTGATGCAGAAATACTACTCTTCTACCGCTGATGCTGACGCTGCTATGCAATACCTTTCTCAGGCTGGGTTAAGTGGTTCTCAGTTGGCAGGTGTAGCTCGTAGCATAGCCATGGTTCTAAACAATGACAAGATGCCTGCCGAGGCTAAAAAACAATACATTCCTACAAAAGAGCTTTACAGTCGTCTAAATATTGAAACCGAAAAAGAACTTTCTGCCGAACTGATGAAACACATAGTTGCCAACGTTCCAGATAGTCTTCTTCCTTCTGTATTAAAAGATGAGATAAAAAAAGCTGGTAATGTGAACCTTTTGGCTGAGAAAATGAAAAAATCTGTTGTATTCACTCCGGATGATTTCATCAAAATGGCAAAAGAAAATCCAAAAGCACTGAACGATGATATTCTTATTAAGATAAATCTATCTTACGCCGATAAATATATGGAGTTGCGCAAGAAAATGAGCGTCATCCAAAACGATTTTAACCGTGCAGACCGCCTTTTCCACTATGCTCTGATAAAAGCATTTGACGGCAAAAAAGTGTTCTACCCAGACGCTAACTTCACCATGCGTGTTACATATGGTCAAATATTGCCTTATGACCCAAAAGACGGTGTTACATATCACTACGAGACCACACTCAAAGGTGTTGCTCAGAAATACAAAAAAGGCGACGTAGAGTTTGACGCACCTGAAAAACTACTTGACTTGTATGCTAAAAAAGACTTCGGTCGTTACGCCAACAGCAAAGGAGAATTGGTTACTTGCTTCCTTTCAAACCTTGACATAACAGGCGGTAACTCAGGCTCTCCTATCATGAACGGACGTGGAGAACTCATCGGCATAGCCTTTGACGGTAACTGGGAAGCCATGAGCGGCGACATAGAATTTGAGCCTACTCTTCAACGCACCATAAGCGTGGATATTCGCTATGTGATGTTCATCATTGATAAATTTGCAGGTGCGCAAAACATCATAGATGAGATGACCATAATAGACACTCCTTCTGCTGCCAAAGCAAAAGACGTGAAAACATCTAAGAAAAACAGAAAATAATTTTCTTATACACATAAAATCCCGCTACGAAAGTAGCGGGATTTTTATTTTACAGTTTCAATTTTACTTTCATCCTCACATCATCAGGCACCGCCAGAAAGTCCCTTGTCTGAGCATACTGATTCATGGTCATAGGACCGTAAATGTGATTTTCCTTTTTATCTATTATGTAGTAGCAAAAGGTAAAATATTTTACTTTATCATTCTTTTTTCTGCCGAGAAATATTTCATATACCTGCTCATCTGGTATTTCATCAGGCACCTTCCACGCTTGTATAAGGACAAAACGTGTAGCATTTTCCCAGTTTTCCACATACATCTTATCATCATAGTCCTGCCAAGAACTCCAATTATACTCCACCCCGAGGCGTGCTGGCGTAATATATCACGTACTGCCCTCCTAATTTTATGGATTTATTGTTGCTATTCCTTTAATATTAACTTTATATGATTGCCATCCTGCTGTAATAGCTTGATAAACAAGTGAGGGAGTAATAACTGGAATATTATGCAATACCACAGCTAAAAATGTGCCTATATTCCTTTCAGTTATTACATTAGCAAATATATCAAAATCATATTTATCATCTGCCACAGCTTTAACTTTATTATTATCTAAATACTCCCTTCTAACATTGCCAAGAGTTATCACAACTCTACTTAAAGCTTTCAAAGAAAAAGAATTTTCAACACTTTGATATCCTACTTCATTGTTAAAATTTTTCTTTGCTGATAATGCAGGAATATGTTCTCCCGATATATCCACATAAACATCTCTACAATGACCAAACTTATAATTTTAAATGGCTCTAATTTTATATAATTAATAGAATTACCTGTAAAATATCCTGAATACAGGTTTTCTAATTTATACATTATTTTCTTTATTAAATTGTCTTCTTCTCTCTTTGCTTGTACGGCTTTTTCAGCATAAGACATTTCCGTTTCTCTATCTGATGAACTTGACAGCGCTCCATTTGTCTGTTTACCTGCCAAATATTTATACACAGCTGAACTACTCATTTTTTAATTATTTTATATCTATTATTTCCTATAAATATGATATTTCACAATAAATAAACAAACAAATAACGCTTTTTTTTCACACCATAAATATAAGGCTGCAAAAAAAGATATTTAAAATAAAAAAGCCCGCCTTTTAGGCGGGCTCTGCTATATAATCGGGATGATTATTTTACTGTTGCCATGTGCTCTATAAGGTCAACTACTTTGTTAGAGTAACCAGTTTCGTTATCGTACCAAGATACAAGTTTAACGAATTTGTCTGTAAGAGCGATACCAGCTTTGGCATCAAAGTTAGATGTGCATTTCTGACCTACGAAGTCCTGAGATACTACATCGTCCTCTGTGTAGTTAAGGATACCTTTAAGCTCACCGTTAGCAGCTTCTTTTACAGCAGCGCATATTTCAGCATATGTAGCTGGTTTTTCAAGAGTTGCAGTAAGGTCTACTACTGATACGTCAGCGGTTGGTACGCGGAATGCCATACCTGTTAGCTTGCCGTTAAGAGCAGGGATAACTTTACCTACTGCTTTTGCTGCACCGGTAGAAGATGGGATGATGTTGTTTAGAGCTGAACGACCACCTCTCCAGTCTTTAACTGATGGTCCGTCTACTGTTTTCTGAGTAGCAGTAGTAGCGTGTACAGTTGTCATAAGACCTTCTTTTATACCAAATTTGTCGTTGATAACTTTTGCAAGAGGAGCCAAGCAGTTAGTTGTGCAAGATGCGTTAGATACGATAGTATCTGATGGTTTCATTGTTTTGTGGTTTACGCCCATAACAAACATTGGGGTGTCGTCTTTTGAAGGAGCGGACATAACAACTTTCTTAGCACCAGCTTGGATGTGTTTACCAGCCAATTCTTTTGTAAGGAAAAGACCTGTTGATTCTACAACGTAGTCAGCACCTACTTCGTTCCATTTAAGGTTTGCAGGGTCGCGTTCTGCTGTTACGCGGATAACGTTACCGTTTACCACCAAGTTACCGTCTTTTACTTCAACAGTACCGTCAAATGCACCGTGAACTGAATCATATTTTAGCATGTATGCCATGTACTCAGGGTCAATAAGGTCATTGATGCCTACTACCTGTACATTAGGGCGATTAACTGCTGCTCTGAAAACCAAACGGCCGATACGTCCGAAACCGTTGATACCAATTCTAACTTTTTCCATTTTTTTTGATATTTTGATTGTGAAATATTTTTTATATGTTCATGATGTTAGCTACACGACGGAACTCCTCTATTATTTCATGAGTGCGTTTTACGTCAAAATCATTTTCAGCATCGTATGCTACGGTGTTATCTCTAAGAGGGGTATAGACTATTTTGTTGTCTCTAACGCCTGTTATCATACCATACTCTCCTTTTAAAAGGCCTTCCACTGCGCCTGTTCCAAGACGAGTAGCAAGTACCCTATCTGCTGTTGTAGGGCTACCACCACGTTGAATATGTCCCAATGTGGTTTCTTTTATGTCTTTCTCTGGCATACGTTTTTTAACCTCTTCTGTTATTATGCGTACACGCTCGCCGATGCTTTTTCCGTTTTCAGAAACTATAACTATGGATGAGCTTTTTTTGCGTCCGTCTTCTTTTTGAAGTTCAGAAACTATCTCATCATATAGTTCATCTCCGTCAGGGATAATGTTTTTATTTTCTTTATCTTTTTTAGGGGGCATTACTATCTGTTCTACCCCTGTTGCCATGCCAGTGTACACTGCTATATAGCCTGAACCGTGTCCCATAACCTCTACAAAGAAGATACGGTCATGAGCGGCAGCGGTGTCGCGGATTTTATCTATTGCTTCCATAGCGGTATTGATAGCTGTGTCAAAACCTATGGAGTAATCAGAACCGTAAATGTCGTTATCTATGGTTCCTGGTATGCCTATAACTGGAATGCCTGTCTCTGTTTGAAGTTTTAGTGCGCCAGTGAAAGAGCCATCTCCGCCTATCACTACCAATGCGTCTATACCTGCCTTGCGAGCATTTTCAGCTGCTTTTTGGCGTACTTCTGGAAATTTGAACTCTTTACAACGAGCCGAACGAAGGAAAGAACCTCCGCGGTTAATTATATTTCCTACCGCACGTGGGGTGAGTTCTGTAAAATCTTCATCCAAAAGTCCTTTGTAGCCTTGGTTAATACCGACACACTCTATTGAGTTAGTAGCGCATGTACGTGCCACCGCACGTATGGCTGCATTCATACCCGGAGCATCGCCTCCTGATGTCAGCACGCCTATTTTTTTAATCTGATTATTAGCCATTTGCAATAATTCTTTTTATATATTTCCTTCTTTTCTTAAAATCACCGCAAAGATACAGAAATTTTATGTAAAAAGGGCATAATTATTCCGCATTTTTAGGACACAAATTTAATCATTGATGATGAAATTTTAACATCAAAAAGCTATTTTTTTGCTATTTCCACAAAAAAACGCATTGTATCCACGTCATCGGCATAGTCAGTAAGTCGCGGACTTTGTGTCATTCCCAAAGGTACGAAACCGTTGGACTTATTGCCACTTACGCACTGTATTTTTTCTTTTTCTTGGGTTAAATATTTTTTCACTTCCGCTATATCACTGTAATATTTGTATCCCACCACTGAGACTGGAAAAGACAGTTTTTCCTCGGGTGAAAGGAGTAAAAAACCTGTGTCATACACCCCTGCCATACCGCTCATAGTGTATATAGCACGCTGATAATCGTAATTGTTTTTATAGTAATTATACGAAGTAAAATGCGCGTATTTTTCCAATTTTTTCACCAAACTGTCCAAATGAAAACCTTGTGGCAAATAAAGCATGCTAACACTGCGGCATCCGCGTCCAAAATAAGACATTATGTCGTCTGCCAAAAGGGACAGTTGAGCATCTGTGGTGTCTTTTTCCACCACCGCTACCGATGTTCGGCTATGACGTATAACAGATGGTATGTCCTTGAAATAATATTCAAAATAGCGCACTGTGTTATCTGTTCCGGTGGCTATTACAGCGTCGGGTTTTGTGAGTGGAGAGGTGCTTATTTCAAGGTTTTCAGACAATGTTGGTGCAGTTTTTTTAAGAAAGTCCACTGCGTATTTTATCATCACGGTGTCTTCCGATGATGGCTTTATCACTGCTTTGTGTCCACTGAGATACGCCGATAGCACATCGTGCAGTCCTACAAGTGGAATATTTCCTGCTAAGATAAGTCCTACCGTCTTTTTTTCATGTGGCAAAGGGTACGCTTCTACCCATTGGCTTACGTTTTCTTTGGTGAGCATTTTAGCCCACTGCGCTACACTTTGGCGTATGTTTTCAGGGATAAACCACTGATTTTTAGCATATGCTTGTGCTATGGCGGCGTTTAATGCTTCGTTTTCATTGCCTTTGGAAAAGTCTTTTCCCAGTGCGGCGACGGCTTCTACGGCTTCTTGTCGTTCTTGTTGTGTCATAATTTTAGGTATTTTTCTCGGTAGTGTGAAAAAGTCTCTTTTATAGATGAGTATGTGTGGGTTAGCGGCGTTTCTACTTCATCCAGAGCAAACCATTTGGCTTGGTCTATGCCTTCTTCTATTTGCGGTGTGGTGTCTGTGGCAAATGTTGTCATAGCGTACCAGTGTGTTCTTTTTAGCGCCCATTTGCCTTTTAAGATGTAAGCATGACGAGATGTATAGACAAAACCGTCATTTTTCAAATCCGTGAGTCCTGTTTCTTCTCTTACTTCCCGTAGAGCACTTTGTTCTTTGGTTTCTCCTTTTTCCATCCACCCTTTGGGCAAATCCCATAGTCCTCCTCGGTGTATAAAGAGTATTTTTTCTGTGTCATTCTGACGGACAATGCCTCCTGCGGCTGGTATGTGCTGAAAATTTTTCTCAAATATATCTATTAACTCTTGGTGGTTTTGAGAAAAAAGAGATATTTTTACACTACCTTTGCCAAAGCAATCTTGGATGACTCCGCGGATAGTTTCTTCGGTAGGGTCGGTAAAGATAGCTCCTTCGCACTCAGAGTATTGCTTGGGGAAGGTTATTTGGTTATCGCCAATGAAAACTTTGTACATTATAATAACTTTTTTAGATACATAAGATGTTAAAAGACACTGCCACAGCACTTCAAACTGCTGAATATCTGCTGGATATTCAGGCTGTAAAACTTTCTCCCGAGGATTATTTCACATGGGCAAGCGGTTGGTATTCGCCTATTTATTGCGATAACCGTCTCACTCTCTCCTACCCCGAGATTCGCACTTTTTTGGCGGAATCCATGACAAAGATAATAGAAAATAATGAAACTAAGCCAGATGTTATAGCAGGAGTTGCCACCGGAGCCATTGCCATAGGTATGTTGGTGGCTCAGATGTTGGGCTTGCCTTTTGTCTATGTGCGTCCTGAGGCTAAAAAACACGGCAGAAAAAATCAGATAGAGGGTTCGCTTCCTAAAAATGCAAAAGTCGTTGTCATAGAAGACCTTATAAGCACCGGAGGCAGTAGTCTTTGCGCTGTGGAGGCTCTTCGTGAGGCTGGTGCAGAGGTTCTGTACATGGCGGCTATCATGACTTATGGTTTTGAGGTGGCTGAGGATAATTTTTCTTTGGCTGATGTGCGTCTTATCACTCTTTGTCAGTATGATGTGCTGATAGAAAAAGCGGTAGAAAAAGGATACATTCATGAACATGACATAGAACTACTCCAAGAATGGCGCAAGAGTCCTTCTACATGGAAAAAATAGATATTTAACCCAACAAAAACATTATGAATATATGAAATTAGAAACTCCTTTTACAGAGATAGGTCACTCGGGTGAGAAAGTTTTTTCTACCGTGAATGACGTGGAACGTTTTCGTGAATTTATGCCCTCTGCTGTCAGTAATTTCAAATGTGGCGAGGACTTTAATTTGCCTTGGTTTGCTTTTACAATAGGAGGTATGCCAGAGATTAAAATGGTGCGTCAATCATTCACCGTCCCTTCGCAAGTGGTGTACAGCACTCCTATGGGTGCCAAAGTTTCACTTATAGTAAACATAAAAACAGTGGACGATACTCATTGTGCTGTGCAAGTGGTGATAGATGCCGACGTAAATCCTATGCTCCGCATGATGGTGGAGCGTCCGTTACGTAGTTTCTTAGACGATGTTACAAAGAAAATAAAGGCTGTGGAATAATTTATTCTACTTCTAATAACCAACAAGGCTCGCCATAGGCGAGCCTTGTTGGTTATTGATAGAAATCAGTCTTTCATTTTAAAGATAGTGATAACAGGATTGCTGTTAGGATTAAGTGTAGCATTCACCTCATTCCATGCCCGAGCATAACGAGGATTTTCAGGCATTTTTACATCATATTTATATTTGCCATCTTTATCAAAATCAAAAGGCAACATTGCATCATACCATATTGTATAATCTCCGTCTACAAAAGCAAAATTGGTACGGTAACGTATGAATTTAGATATGTTTATACCATTTGCCAGTGAATATTCTCCTGTTCTTTTATCTATAAACACATGATATTCATTTGTAGGCCATTTTCTTGACCATTCTTTTCTCTTTTCAGGATCTTTTTTTATTTCATCAGGAAACGTACACTTTGACGCAGGAAACGCCCCATAAGTGAAATTAAGTATCAAATAGTTTTTTGTATCCCAAAGTTTTTTGACACCTAAGACATAGTTGTCATATTCTTCATTTTCCCTAACATCAAGATAATCACCTTTTGAAAGAGATTTCGGAAGTTGGCGTTTTCCAAAATCAAGGACATACTTAGGGACTATGGTATCTTTTGACGCTACGTATATGGTATCGTATTTAGAACACATGAAGTGAACATTTCCATTTACAGGTGCATAAAATTGTTCCACCAAATAGAAATAAGATGATGGAGCATTTTTTATGTCATAAGGTAAAAATTTTTTAGGATTTTTCAGTTCCATATCAGTGGAACAAGCCTTATACGGAACATTGCCATATTTTTCTGGATAAGTATCCAAGAAAAAATTAAAGAAAAACATTCTATCCCCTAAGACAAAGAAATCATTAGGATTAAACGTGTTTTTAAAGAACTCTCTTTCACTTATTTTTCCTAAGTAGTTGCAGTCCAAATCATAATATAGTATTTTACTACCATAATTATCTTCCAAATATATACGGTCATCAGTTATTCTTACCTTTGACAGGTTTAAATATTCATTAGGACCTTCACCCGGTGTCTGTATCTTATTGAGATATTTGCCATTTTGGTCAAACATAAACACACCTTTTGTCTGTTCTTCCCACACGTATATGCGGTCGTTTCTGTAAAATATGTTTCTTATTTCCCCTCCTACCAGACATTCTTTTTTTGTTTCCAGAGGTATTATACGGAAATATGAAGTGTCAAACATTTCAGATATATCCTTATGTTTTTCTGCTTTATCCAAATCCAAATGCAACACCTTGACTTCTTTTGGCAAGGATAGTTCCTTGCTACCACATGAAGAAACAATAATTGCGCATAGCGCCATTATTGTTATTTGTAATTTATTCATACTTATTTAGATATTAATTTTTCAATCTTGGCAATACGTAGGATAACAAATTCCACCATCACATTTTTCATATAAAACTTTTGAACCAGTCCACGTATTTATAAGCACGTATCCATCTCTTTGTATTTCAACAGGAGATGCCACATAATCAACACCTGATTCACCATAAAACTCATATATATATAGTTCGCAGTCTATGTTATAATCTTTCATATCATAAACAGGGGTTATTACATCATCGCCTTCTCCATTTCCGTTGGCGTATGCCATGAATGGTACTATTATTCCCACACACAATGCTAATAAAAAAATTTTTTTTATTTTCATTATAGTAAGTAATTTAAAATTATGTTTTCATTTGTTCTGCTAATGTACATACTATTTTTACAAAAAAGAGAAATATTAACATACTTTTTTGACATTTTTCCACATGTTCAGTATCACGAGAAAAGGCTCGCCTACGGCGAGCCTTTTCTTATTTCAAGTAAACATTTTTTATAACTCCAATGCCAAAAAAGGAGCAGTATAACCTTTTTTAGACTTCACCACCTGCTGCACAGTACCTTCCACCACTACTGTACCGCCTTTTTCTCCACCTTCTGGGCCCATATCTATGATATGGTCTGCCATTTTTATAACATCCATATTATGCTCTATCACCAGAACAGTATTGCCCTTATCTACCAATGTACCAAGTATGTTCATCAGCACGCGAATATCCTCAAAATGAAGCCCCGTGGTAGGTTCGTCAAGGATGTAAAAAGTGTTACCGGTGTCTTTTTTAGACAGTTCAGTGGCTAATTTTACACGCTGAGCCTCACCACCTGAAAGGGTTGTACTCTGCTGTCCCAGAGTAAGATACCCCAGACCAACATCTTGCAGTGTTTTTATCTTGCGATAAATGATGGGTATATGTTGAAAAAAATCAACAGCATCGTCTATGCTCATATCCAGAACATCGGAAATGGATTTACCATGGTAACGCACTTCCAATGTTTCACGGTTATAGCGTTTGCCTGAACATTCAGGACAATGCACATGCACGTCTGGCAGGAAGTTCATCTCTATAATTTTCAAGCCTGCACCCTGACATTCCTCACAGCGTCCGCCTTTTACATTGAAAGAAAAACGCCCCGCTTTGTAACCTCGTATCTTAGCTTCTGGCACTTCTGCAAAAAGCGAACGAATATCTGAAAAAACGCCCGTATAAGTGGCTGGATTGGAACGTGGTGTGCGCCCTATCGGAGACTGGTCTATGGCTATTACTTTGTCTATATTTTCCAGCCCTTCTATCTTTTGATATGGTTTTGGTTTTGCCAAAGCATTGAAAAAGTGAGCATTTAATATGGGGTATAAGGTGTCGTTTATAAGCGTGCTTTTCCCGCTACCCGATACTCCCGTTACACATATCAGTTTTCCCAATGGAAAATCTACTGTTACGTTTTTGAGGTTATTGCCGTTCGCTCCACATAGGCGAAGTATTTTTCCACTGCCCTTGCGTGGTTTTTGTGGGACTTCTATCTTTTTGACACCGTTTATGTAGTCAGCGGTAAGTGTGTGCGCTTTTGAAAGCTCTTCGGGCGAACCTTGCCATACTACATTGCCTCCTTTTTCGCCTGCGGCGGGTCCTATGTCTATGATATTATCGGCAGCAAGCATCATGTCGCGGTCATGTTCCACCACTATGACGCTATTGCCGGCATCGCGGAGTTTCCTAAGAGATGTTATAAGTTTCTGATTATCACGTTGATGAAGTCCTATTGATGGTTCATCTAAAATATAAAGTACCCCTACCAACTGTGAACCTATCTGTGTGGCAAGGCGTATTCTTTGGCTTTCTCCTCCGGAAAGGCTCTTGCTACTGCGAGAAAGAGACAAGTAATCCAATCCTACATCCAGCAAAAACTGTGTTCTGGTGTGTAGTTCCTTAAATATTTCTGTGCCTATTTTCTTTTGCTTCTCATTCATAGAGGCAAAGGCTTCATCGTACCATTGAGGCAGACTTGACAATGGCATATCTGCTACTTCGGCAATGGTTTTTCCACCTATCTTAAAGCACATAGACTCTTTTTTAAGACGTGAACCTCCACATACTGGACAGGTTACTTCGTTCATAAATTCCCGCGCCCAACGCGAAAGAGTCTTGCTTTCAGTGTCTTCGGCTTGCGTGCGGATGAATGCCGCTATTCCTTCAAAATCTATCTCATAACTACGGGTAACGCCTATTTCTTCTACTAACTGCGAAAATACTTCTTGCCCTCCGTGAAGAATGACGTGCATTGCTTCTTCGGGAATGTCTTTTATTGGTGTGGAGAGCGTAAAGCCGTAACGACGTGCTATGGCTTCCATTTGCTGGAAAATCCATGTCTTTTTGTACGTTCCAAGCGGTGCTATGCCTCCGTCCTTGATGCTCAGTGATGGGTCTGGTATTACTTTATTGATATCTATCAAAAGCACCTCGCCTATGCCTGAACATTCTGGGCACGCTCCTTTTGGTGAGTTAAAAGAAAAAGTATTTGGTTCTGGTAACTGATATGACATTCCTGTGGTGGGACACATCAGTGCCCGAGAAAAATACTGAACATCGCCTGTGTCATAGTCCTGCACCAAAAGCGTCCCCTCGCCGTGATACATAGCTGTCTTGACCGCTTCTGATAGTCGAGAACCTGCACTCTGAGGACTAATAATACGGTCTATAACTATTTCTATATCATGTGTTTTGTATCTATCAAGACGCATTCCGCTGGTTATATCCCGTATTTCTGAGTCCACTCTTACTTTTATAAAACCCATTTTTAATACGTTTTCAAAAAGTTCTCGGTAATGTCCTTTTCTACTGCGCACCACCGGAGCGAGTATCACTATTTTCTTATCGGCGTATTTAGCTGCTATGATGTCTTGTATCTGTTCATCGGTATGGCTCACCATTTTTTCTCCTGTCTCTGGGGAAAAAGCATCCGAAGCACGGGCGTAGAGCAATCGCAAAAAGTCATATATCTCTGTTATAGTGCCAACGGTAGAACGTGGGTTTTTGCTCGTAGTCTTTTGTTCTATTGATATAACGGGCGAAAGACCGTCTATTTTATCTACATCGGGGCGTTCCATTCCACCTAAAAACTGACGGGCATAGGACGAAAATGTTTCTATGTATCTTCGCTGTCCCTCGGCATATATGGTATCAAACGCCAATGAGGATTTTCCACTACCTGAAAGTCCTGTTACCACCACCAGTTTACCTCGTGGTATGCTAAGGCTTATGTCTTTCAGATTATGTTCTCTTGCTCCGTATATGTCTATTTTTGGTGTGTTTTTATCCATGGTGGTGGTGCTTTGTTTTTAGCACCTGCAAAGGTACGAATTTTTTAGCCTTTTATCCTCCGAAATCATCATAGTGCATATTTTCATTTGGCACACCATAACGTTTACACATATCCACCACTGAGGCATTCATAGCTGGTGGTCCACAAAAATAATATTCTATATCTTCGGGAAAAGGGTGTTTTTTGAGATGATTTTTTTCTACCGCCTGATGCACATACCCCAAAAAACCGTCTCCGCTACTGTCTGTTTCATCTTTTTTCTCACTCCATACATCGGTAGGCAAGGGAGAAGATAGTACTGGGAAAAAATGAAAATTAGGATACTTTTTTTCCAATGCTTTGAAGTCATCTTGAAAAAAGAGTTCGTTTTTATTTCTTGCACCATAATAAAAATAAATAGGGCGCTGAGAATGTTGCGTTTCCAAAAGATGCAATATATGCGAACGAAGCGGTGCCATACCAGCTCCACCACCTATGTACACCATTTGAGCATCTGTTTTTTCGTTTATAAAAAATTCTCCATAAGGTCCAGATATGGTTACTTTATCGCCAACTTTTCTGGAAAAAATATAAGACGAGCATTTACCAGGTGGCACATCTTTGAATTTCTGTGTAGCAAAATCATACGGCGGTGTTGCTATGCGCACGGTGAGCATTATGATGTTGCCTTCGGCAGGGTGGTTTGCCATGGAATATGCTCTGAAAAGGGGTTCTTTGTTTTCCATTTTAAGACTCCACAACCCAAGAGAATCCCAGTCTGCACGGTATTTGTCTTTACCGGCAGGGTCATCTGGTGATGGGGAAATGTCTATGTCTTTATAATCAACGCTACACTTGGGAACGTCCACCTGTATGTATCCTCCGGCTTTGAATTTAAGGGTTTCTCCTTCGGGTAGGCGCACAATGAATGCTTTGATAAATGTGGCTACGTTGTAGTTAGAAATGACTGTACATTCCCATTTTTTTATGCCGAATATTTCGTCTGGGACAGATATACTCATGTCTTTGCGGACTTTTACCTGACACGCCAAATGCCAATGATTAAGTAATTGTCCACGGGTAAAAAATGGTTCTTCGGTGGGTAAATAACCATTTACACCACTAAATATCTGACATTTGCACATACCGCATGTGCCTTGTCCTCCGCACGCCGAAGGGAGATATATCTTATTTTGAGAAAGAGTACTCAAAAGACTTTCTCCTGTTTTGACTTTTAGTTTTTTGTCTTCATTTATGGTGATGATAACCTCAGATGAGCGAAAGAGTTTTCCACGTACCACAACCAGAACACTCACCAAGATGAGTACAACCGATGTAAAGACCAACCCTGTTATCAGTATCAGATGCCATTTTTCCATTTTAACCTATCTTAAAGCCCATAAATCCCATAAAACCTATTGCCATAAGCCCTGTAACTATAAAAGTCATAGCCAGCCCTTCAAATGGCTTTGGTATATGGCTGTATCTTATTTTTTCCCGTATGCACGCCAAAAGCACTATTGCCAAAAGCCAGCCTACCCCACATCCCGCTCCGTACACTGTGGACTGATAAACATCAGAAAAATTTTGACTTTGCATAAAAAGAGAAGCTCCCAGTATGGCGCAGTTTACCGCTATCAATGGCAAAAACACTCCCAGTGTGGTGTACAAACCAGTAAAATACCTTTCCAGCACCATTTCCAATAACTGCACCACCGATGCTATAACTATTATGTACATGATGAATGATAGAAATGAGAGGTCTATCTCAGCGTACTGCCCCCCTGCCCATGACAAAGCTCCATCTGCCAATATGTATTTATACATCAGGTAATTAACAGGTACCGTTAAGGCCATAACCACCAGCACTGCCACCCCCAGTCCTACGGCAGATTTTACGTTTTTGCTCACTGCCAAAAAAGAGCACATACCTAAGAAAAAGGCAAATACCATGTTGTCCACAAGGGACGCTTTGATAAAAATGTCCAAATATTCCATGTCGGTTATTTTTTAGTCCACATTGCCACCAAAAATCCAAGAGTAATAAGTGCCATCGGTGGCAGTATCATAAATCCACATGGCACATAGCCGAGTGTTTCTGTGGTAAATACTTTCATCCATTGCCACTGAAAAACAGTACCCGTGCCTAAGCCTTCACGCAGAAGAGCTACCACGCACAACACCAAGGCATAACCTATTCCACTTCCTGCTCCGTCTAAAAAAGCGTGCCACGGACTATGGGACAACGAAAAAGACTCTATCCGTCCCATGATGATACAGTTAGTAATGATGAGCCCTACAAAAACAGTCAACGCCCGCCATGTGCTGTACAAATAAGCTTTTAAGAACATATCCACCAGTATTACAAAAGCGGATACCACCACCAACTGTACCATTATACGGACATCGGACGGCAGTATATGCCTCATAGAAGACAGTATAAGGCACGAAAAAGCTGTTACCGCTGTTACTGCCACCCCCATGACCAAGGCTGATTCTGTCCTAACCGTTACTGCCAGCGCACTGCATATTCCCAATACTTGAATAGTAACAGGATTTTGCAACCAAAGAGGGCGCAGGAATATTTCTTTGTCTTTTCTATTCATGTTTTTTCTGTTTTTCTTTTAAGAAAAAAGGTAGATAAGCCTTCGTTGCTTCGCGCAACATTCTTTTCACACCTTCGCTTGTTATGGTAGCACCCGTTATACCGTCCACGGCGTACTGTTGCTGGTCTTTTGGCAAATCTGTCACTGGCGTTTTAACGATAGTGAACATCGCTGTGGATGCTTCATCGTATAGTTTTTTCCCTTTAAAACGGGTTGTGAACTGGTCTGTACTTATCTCTGCCCCCAGTCCAGATGTCTCACTTTTGTGGTCATACGTCGCTCCGTAAATGGTATTAAAATCTTCTTCCAACGCTACATAACCCCATATCTGCCCCCACAGTCCGTAACCTTTTACCGGTATGACGTACAGCGTGCTGTCGTTCTTTTCTGCTATGTAAAGCCTAAGTGTTTCTGTGGTATCTGCATTTGGCTGTATCACATTTCCAAGAGTATCCACATAAAGAGTGTCTTTCACATATACAGGAAATGTTTTTTCCACTTGCTCATCTTTTAACTGAATGTGCAGAGAGCGTAGTATGTCTTTCTGACTTTGACGGATGGCGTTTATGCTGTGTCTTTCTGAAAACATGAGCGATGCTACCGATAGTATCATGGCTGTCATCAGCACTACCACCACCGTAAAAATGTAAATGTATGATGTTTTACCTGTATTCATGGACGTGATTTTTATGCCAACGGCGTGTGCGTGAGTGAATATTGGCTGATATTACCGCATGGTCTATTGCAGGGGCTATGGTGTTACACAAAAGAATGGATAACATTATGCCTTCTGGGTAGGCAGGGTTTCCAACGCGGATGAGTATAGCAAAAAATCCTACCAAAAAACCGTATATCCATTTCCCAATGGGTGTTTGGGCAGATGTTACAGGGTCTGTTGCCATAAAAACCAGTCCAAAAGCAAAACTGCCCAAGATGAGTTGTTCCCACGGTGGTAGCATTTCCAGAGCATTTGAAGCATTGCCAAAGACATTGAACAGCCAAGCGCATAGTAATCCTCCAAGCACTCCCGACAATATCACTCTCCACGATGCTAAGCCTGTGTACAGTAGAAAAACACCACCTAATATCACCAAAAAAGTAGATGTTTCGCCTATGCTACCGGGTATATAGCCAAAAAACATATCGCTGAGAGAATAAACGTGCTGTTCTGTTCCGTCAAATGACAATGGTGCATTTTCTCGTAAATGTTCTATTATGGTGGCACCTGTGATACCATCTACTTCGCCTGCGCCTACCACCCACACTTTGCTACCTGTCATGTACGTTGGGTATGCAAAAAAAGCGAATGCTCGTGCCAAAAGAGCTGGATTCCATATATTCATTCCTGTTCCGCCAAAGAGTTCTTTTCCCACCACCACCGCAAATGCTGTGGAAACGCACACTATCCATAGTGGTATGGTAGGTGGCATGATAATGGCTATAAGTAGTCCAGATACCAAAAAACCTTCTTCCACTGCCCGCCCACGCAGCCAAGAGAAAAAGAACTCAATGGATAGCCCCGTGGCATAACTCACCACAAGGATAGGCAGTACCGTTTTTAGTCCAAAAACAAATGCTTTCCACGCAGTAAAACCTCCTGCGCCAAGAGCTTCCATTTGCGTGAAATGCTGATAGCCCACGTTGTACATACCGAAGAAAAGACACGGAAGAAGAGCTATTATAACGGTCATCATAACACGTTTAAGGTCCACTGCATCGTATATCTGGACGTCATTTTCACTGGTGCGTCTGGGCGAGTAGAAAAACGTGTAAAGTCCTTCATACAAAGGCAAAAAACGCGCATAACGACTCTTAGCTATACGTTTTTGCCCTGAGTCAAACATTGCTTTTAGTCTTTTCATATCGTTGTATTTTCTTTGTACACCATATCCAATGCCGCACGTATTATCCGCTGATGCTGTATTTTAGACGGACACACAAATGAGCAGAGAGCAAAATCCTCTGGTGCCACTTCGTAAATGCCCATTTTCTCTAAAAGAGGAACATCTGCTACTATGGCAGCCTTTACCAGCTCCATAGGGTATATATCCATAGGAAACACTTGACGGTATATACCAGAGAGGACAAAATTTCTCTCTTCGCCGTTAGTAGAAGTGTTCAATGTATATTCCTTAAAAGGCAAAAGATATGAAAAAGTCCCCGCGCGGAGCATACTAAAACGGTCTGTCCGCGGTGCTATCCACCCGAAAAGGGCGCTATCATCATTTCCTTCTGGTATGGCTGTTATCTGTGTGTCATAAAAGCCCAAAAAACCGTCCAATCCTTCATTTCTCCCTGAGAGTACATTTCCAGTTATAAAACGGGTTTTTTCAGCATCTACCACCCTTCCCATACATAATTCGCTAATCTGAGCCCCTTGAAGAGTTCTCATATACTTTGGATTCTTTACCGAAGAGCCTGTCAATGCTATTTTTCTCATCGGAAAATACTCCCCCGTACGCATAAATGCACCTATCAGCGCCACATCTTCACATGATATGGTAAAAACTGTTTCGCCTTTGTTCACTGGCGCTACATGATTTATCATAACACCTACATTTCCAGCTGGATGAGGCCCACTGACATATATTTTTTCAGTCCCTGTGATGCTGTCAAACACATTGTCATATACCGATGCGTCCATGTTCATAAATATTTTCCCGTCTGTGAGAAAACACAATGTGTTCACCCCACGCTGCATATCCTCACTTTGGCATGACATACTATACTGCGTATCAGGCGAAAGAGGAGCTGTGTGATAAGATGTTATGAAAATATCACGCGCTTGGGCATCACTGCGGGGTATGGTGTCAAAAGGGCGTGTTTTGAAGTACGCCCACAGTCCGCTTTGTAATAGTAAGGAGCGTACATTTTCTCTATTTAGAACACTTGGAATATTGAAATACCTATACGTCTGGTCTATTGCACTGCGGATGATTATGCGGCGTACTGCTCTGCCATCTCCACGTTCTATTTTTTCCACTATACCTGCCACTGGCGATGTTACGCATACCGTTTCATCTCCACGGACACAGAAAAGAACATCTCCGCTCATCACTTCACTACCTTCACTCACTTTTAATCTGGGTGTGATGATAGGAAAGTCAGCCATTGAGATAGCATAAAACACGGAAAAAGGTGCTTGGGAACATATTTTTTGGGCGGTTCCTTTAAGGCGTATGGTAAGTCCTCGCCTTATTTTCAGTTTTTTTGCCATAGCGGTACATAGTTATAGGTATTTTTCAATAACTAATGTACATATTTTTTTAGATAAAAAAGCTAAACATAAACATTTTTAACAACGTAAAAAACTTGTTATCACAATGTTACTACAAACAAATCTACTTATCTGGAAAGTCAGACAATATGACTATTGAGCGGTCTTTTGCCAAATAATTCTTTTGGTCATACAGACGGCGCATAGTAAAATTCTCATCAGCTTTCATGTAAGTGTCTGCCACAACGTGCCATGAGCCGAACATAGGCTTTGGAAGTTCAAAGTCCAAATCTTCCCAATACATATTGAACATAACGTACAGATGCTCACCTGCGGTAGGGTGTATCATTTCCATACCCAAAGTATGGGACACAGGACTCCAATCTGCTCCGTTAATACGTGTACCATGCCACAAAATATGCGGTTGTACCATGTCATGCCCCACTTTTATGAGGTCTTTGAGAGAAAAAAGAGCCAATCCCTGCGTGTATTTTATAAGCCCACGCGTGTAGTCCAATGTCTCACTGTGTGTATGTACATCGTCCCAATTAAACCACGACGTGGTGTTATTTTGGCAGTAGGCATTGTTATTTCCGTTCTGAGTACGACGCACCTCATCGCCCATGTTGAGCATAGGTGTTCCCTGAGTAAAAAACATGACAGTCATAAAATTTCTCACCTGTCGCGTTCTCAAATCCTCCAACGCTGGGTCATTTGTCTGTCCTTCTTCGCCGTAGTTATAGCTAAAATTTTCGTTTAATCCATCGCGGTTATCCTCTCCATTGGAAAGGTTATGCTTGGTGTTATAACTCACCAAATCTCCCATGGTAAAACCGTCATGACAGCTTATAAAATGTATGCTTTGGTTTATATCTTGATGCGGATTGACATAAATATCTGGCGAACCTAAAACTCTGGCAGCCAAGATAGGCACCATACCCTCATCTCCACGTATAAAACGACGCATATCATCCCTGTACGCTCCGTTCCATTCTGCCCAACGTGTATCTCCGTTTCTTCCTGCAAAAAAACCCAACTGGTACAGACCTGCCGCATCCCAAGCCTCAGCTATTAACTTAGTATCTGCCAGCCAAGGGTCTACCTCTATGCTACCAACAGCAGGAGAATTTACCAGCACACCGCCGTCCTCGCCACGGGTAAGTATAGCTGCCAAATCAAAACGAAAACCGTCCACGTGCATATCGCGCACCCAGTATCTCAAAGACTCGCGCATAAGGCGGCGCATTATTGGGTCCGATGCGTTTATGGTATTGCCACACCCTGTGTAGTTAGAAAACTGATGATTTTCATCCTGCATATAGTACACATCTGCCTGCTGTCCTTTAAGGTTTAGCCATGGTCCTATACGTCCCGATTCTGCGGTATGGTTATACACCACATCCAGTATCACCTCCATACCTTCACGGTGAAGGGCTTTTACCATATCCTTAAATTCATTTATGGTGGTAAGAGGGTCATCAGTACTGCCGTAACCCCAGTGAGGTGCCAAGAAATTAACTGGTGAATATCCCCAATAATTTTCCAGTCCCAGTGGTGCATCCTGAGGGTCAAAAGCAAACACTGGCATTAGTTCTACTGTGGTGATACCAAGGCTTTTAAGGTAAGGTATTTTCTCTATTACCCCTAAAAAAGTACCTCGTTTGTCTTTTTCAACACCTGAATTGGGGTTGGCTGTAAAACCACCAACATGCATTTCATATATCACAGAAGAAGAAAGTGGTATCCGTGGATGTGTATCTCCTTCCCAATCGTATTTTGAAGGTGCTACAACGATGCTTTTTATGGCAGTGTCTGTGTTTTCTTTCCCAAAAGTGGAAGCATCGCCACGGCTGTAATTTTTTCCGTAAAGTCCTTTGGCAAAAGGGTCTGACAGCAGTTTGCTACCATCATAGTGAAGACCTTTTGACGGAGCATATTTTCCGTTTATCTTGTATCCATAGTACAATCCTTCTTTTGCTCCATGAACAAAAACGTGCCAATAATGGTATGATAGGTTTTTCTTAGGGTCAAGTTTTATTATTTGGTATGGCAAAACGTCATCTCCATGATGAAAAAGCCACAACTCTACCGATGTAGCATCGCCAGAAAACACAGAAAAATTAACTCCTTCGTCTGTAACAGTAGCTCCTAATGGTGCTGCCATTCCCTCCGATAAAGCGTGTACCATAGGGACATTTTTTTTATGGCTCACAGGCACATTTTCTACCACAGTAGCTCCCAGTGGGGCTGCTTTTCCTTCTGAGACTTCATGTTCAAAAGTTATGTTTTCTATCTCGGTACTCATCTTGTTGTAGTTTTTATGTAAAAAATATCACACCTGCATTTCGGCATGATAGGATGAACGCACCAGTGGCGCACTCTGCACAAAGAGAAATCCCATTTTTTTGGCTTGTTCTCCGTAAAAATCAAACATCTCAGGGGTAACGTACTCTTCCACCGCCAGATGTTCTCTGGTAGGACGAAGATACTGACCTATCGTTACCACATCAACACTTACTGAACGCATATCGGCAAGAGTCTGCAACACTTCCTCCTTTGTTTCTCCAAGCCCTAACATGATGCCAGATTTGGTTCTTCGTGCGCCCAATTTTTTCATCATCTCCAAAACAGAAAGACTGCGTCTGTAACGTGCCTGTACCCTCACTTCACGGGTGAGACGTTCCACTGTTTCCATATTATGTGAAATGATATCGGGGCGAGCATCTACCACAGTTTTGATGTCTTTTTCTACTCCTTTGAAGTCTGGAACCAACACTTCTATTGTTGTTTGTGGGGTGGCGAGTCTTACAGCTTGTATAGTTTTTGCCCAAATGCCGGCTCCTCCGTCTGGCAAATCGTCTCTATCCACCGATGTGATAACAGCATGACGGAGTTTCATCAGTTTAATAGATTCGGCTATTTTTTCAGGTTCTGTCTCATCCACTGGCAAAGGGCGTCCTGTCTGCACCGCACAAAAACGGCATGAGCGGGTGCATATATTTCCCAATATCATAAAAGTAGCCGTACCTGCACGCCAACATTCACCTATGTTAGGACATGAGCCACTCTGACAAATAGTATGCAGGGCGTGTCCTTCTACCGTTTGGCGGACAGAAGAATAAGATTCTCCTCCGCTCATTTTCACCTTCAACCAATGCGGTTTGCGCAGTGGAGCTTTTTCCTGTTCGTTTATTTTTTTAGTAGTTTCGTCCAATATTTTATATGTTTTAATTCCATTTTCTCCCGAAATAGAAAGATACGTAAAAGGCATTGTATAAGCTTAGATTTTGGCTGTCGTTGCTCATGATGTGCAGTTTTGAAAAATAATAATCAACCACCACACCAGCCTCTACGGCTAAAATGCTCTTTTCCTTGACCGCATAGTCAAAATTGATACCAACACGGGCATACACCCCCGGATGAAATGACATCTCCCCCAGACCGTTGAAAAACCACGTTCCTCCCACTATCACACTCTGCGGATGTTGTGATGGGTCATAACGTCTTTTTTCTATGCCGTCATTTTCTACCACGTACAAATATACAGGTTTTAGCATTGCCAACGAAATACCTCCACATATAAAATAGTTTATTTCCACCGCACCCAAATCAGCTTTGTCCGCTATCTCTTTATTAAGACCATAACCCACACGAAGGTTAAAATGCGTATTTTCCTTTCCAAAACAATAACCCATATAGCCATAGTAGACACCATTTCGTATCTGCACTTCCTTTGGATTTCTTATCAAAGATAAATCTACCTCATACCCATGTTCAAAAAATGCACTTTTGGTGTGCAGACGGCGGAATGAGAGCGAATATCCATTATTTTGCAGAGTAATACCTCCCTGAGCATACTTGGTGTATATTATTTCTTTGTTATCCGCTCCGTAAGACATACCGATAGGCACATTTTCATCTGCGTTAGTTACGTTTTGTCCCATAGAGAGATTTTGACATAGAAATATCAAAAAAAAGGATAAAAAAATGCGGTTCATAATCTTTGGGTTAGATTATAAATATACTGAACCGAAACGTAAAAAGCTAAAACTGAGAAAAATATAACTTATTCAAGACCTTTTTGCAACATTCTTCGCGCACGCATTAGCATGACCTTGGTATGGGATTCTGAAATACCCATTTGCTCCGATATTTCCTCTATGGACATATCTTCCATGTAACGAAGGCGTATTATCTGACGATAGCGAGGGTTTAGATACTCTACCACCGTGTTAAAGTGTTCCAAAGACTGAATATCTATCATCATGCTTTCGGGAGTATCATGCGAAATAATATCAACATCAGGGTCTTGTGAATCCTGAATTTTTTGAGAGAAAAGAGCAAAAAGATGAGCATTGGCACGGCGAAAATCCACATAGTGATGTTTGGCTATGTTGATGAGCCACGTTTTGAATTGGTACTGAGGATTGTAAGTAGATAATTTTTCAAATGCCTTGGTAAAAGTCTCTATGCAAAGGTCTTCCGTGTCTTCCTCGCTTAGTTTCTTGGAAGCCAAAAAGCCATACACATCTGCCCAATACATTCCTAACAGCTGCGCAAAAGCACTCTGATTACCTTTTAAGGCAGTCTGTATTAGTTCATCGGTACTTTTTATCTCCATTTTTTAGGCATACGGATAGCTATGATTATAAAAACAATAAGCCCCAATGGCAAAGTTATTACATCCAAAAACATGCCTATCATCATTCGCATTGACACTTTCATACGGTGCGCACACACACCTCCTGCCACCACAGACAGCAATAACGGAACACTTAACACCGCCCAAAACCACCATTGAGCGTAAAAAGTTAGAGCAGAGCATACCGCAAAAATCCAAAACGACAATTTTGAAAGCAAAAAAGACAAAACCCTTGTCTTAGCCCACAAAGTATAATGGCGAAAGGACGCGTACATATCCGTAAACTCGTCAAATACATTCTTCCATGTACATATTCCAGTTTGTTTTATAAAAGCGTCATCGTCTATCACCACAGCAGTATTTTTAAACGTACCGTTTTTTTGGAGAAGAAAATCAGCCTCCCCCGAAGGAATACGCATATTGTCCATATAGGCATTTTCTGAAAGGAAACAAGATTTTTTGAACGAAAAATTGGATACAGTAGCCGAATAAGGCTGTCCTATTTTTGCCCACGAAAGAGACAAAAGATTATAGAAAAAAGACATTACCGAATGAAACCATGCAGGTAGTCCTTTATCTCCACTGCGCACACAACCGCCTATGACATAACGAGTGTCATCGTTATTAAAGCCGATAGACAGAGAGCTCAACCAATGCTGCGACTGTGGTACCGCTGTTGGCTCCATAAGGACTATGCGTTCATACTGAGCTGCTTTGACACCTATCGTTATGGCAAATTTGCGTCCAGGCCACGGATATGGCGTATCTTCATTGACGCAAGCTGTTTTGAGAATACTCGGATAATTGCGCTGTATGGATTTCAAGAATACCATGGTATTGTCAAACGAACGGTCGTCCACCACTATCAGTTCAAAACGTGGATAATCCTGTGCTATTATAGATGGTATAAAACGGTGTAAATCATCCATTTGGTTTCTGGCTACCACTACCACTGATATGCCTTCTTTCTTTTCTGGTACAGTGCCTTTTTTAGGTTTGCGGATATTTACCAGCATAAAAACATAATTGACCGCCACTATAACAGCTGCCAATGTAAAAAGTGCCAAACAAATATATTCAGATGTCATTTATTTCTTTTTTTAATATCCAATACTATTTACAAAAGTACCACTAATAAACGGTATGTAAAAATGAAGCGTCCACTATATTTACCTCAGCAGAAATAGCAACACCGTACTTAGCCTTTACATCTGCGCAAATATCACGGCAAAGAGCCATAACCTCACCACCTGTACCACCACCATAATGTACCAGCACCAGAGCTTGATTTTCATGCACTCCCACATTACCACGACGGTAACCTTTCCAGCCTGCACGGTCTATAAGCCATGCAGCAGGCACTTTCTTGTAATGTTCATCTGTACTATCTGGTACGTCAAAACAAGGCATATCAGGATATTTTTCTTTCAAAGATTCAAAAGTCTTTTTATCCAAGACTGGATTTTTGAAAAAACTACCACAGTTGCCTATTTTTTCAGGGTCTGGCAGTTTAGCACGGCGGATATCCGTTACCACGGTAGCCACATCCGCTATATTGGGGGTAATGATATTTCTTTTTTCCAGTTCTGAACGTATATTTCCATAGTCCAGTTTCAGAGAATAACCCTCAGGACTATGCAAGCGAAAAACGACATCCATTATAATGTATTTGCCTTTGTCTGCACCCTTGAAAACAGATTCACGATACCCAAAAAGACATTCTTTTTTAGAGAAAATGCGATTTTTACCAGAATGTACATCAAAAGCATTGACACTTTCTATAACGTCTTTTGCCTCCACCCCATAGGCGCCTATGTTCTGCACCGGAGAAGAGCCTACCCGTCCGGGTATAAAAGCGAGGTTTTCAGCACCAGCCAAATTATTATCAATGCTCCACATGACAAAATTATGCCAGTTTTCACCAGCCTTTACCTTTACCAAGGTATCTGTGCCGTCAGCGCCTATTTTTTCTATGCCATGTGTATCCATGTGAATGACCACAGCTTTTATGTCCTCGGTAAAAAGCATATTGCTACCACCAGATAGTACCAAAAGAGGAAAGTTTACTTCTTTTGCAAATAGCACCGCCTGACGGACATCTTCATCTGAGGATACGCGGATATAATACTTAGCTTTTACGCTCATACCGAACGTATTTAAAGCGGTAAGGTCTTTATTTTCTTCTATATTCATAGTGCTTGGTATTGAAAAAGGCTAACAGTCCGGTAGATTTACAGGTATCTCTACCGCCAGTCCACCCTGAGCTGTTTCTTTGTACTTAAAATTCATATCCTTAGCTGTCTCCCACATGGTTTTTATCACCTTGTCAAGACTGACAACAGGAACGGATGGGTCATTGTTTATAGCCCAAGATGCTGCTGTGATAGCTTTTATGGCGCCCATGGAATTGCGTTCTATGCACGGCACTTGGACAAGTCCGCCTACTGGGTCGCACGTGAGTCCTAAGTGATGCTCCATGGTTATCTCCGCTGCTGCCAGACATTGCTGAGGAAGACCTCCCATGACATGACACAGACCAGCTGCCGCCATAGCCGATGAAACGCCTATTTCCGCTTGACAACCTCCTTGTGCAGCTGAAATAGTGGCTTCTTTTTTGAAAATGGAACCTATTTCACCACATACCAAAAGAAACTCCACTATCTGGTCATCGGTAGCCTTTGGGTTCACAAAAGACAAATAATACAGCAGAACGGCAGGTATTACACCTGATGAACCGTTGGTAGGAGCTGTAACTATACGTCCTAATGATGCGTTTACTTCATTGACCGCTATGGCAAAGGTACTCACCCATGTAAAAATACTCTTTGCGTCGGTAGATACTGTACGGAGTTGTTTTGCCCATTCATGGTGGTCTTTGTACATCAAATATGGTTTTATACGGTCATACACGTATGCTGCACGACGTTTTACGCGCAGTCCTCCTGGTAGTTCGCCCAATGTATGGCATCCAGTGTATATGCTTTGGAGCATAACATCCCAGATATGAAGTATTTTTTCTCGTACTTCTGCCTCAGGTGCTATACTTTTCTCATTTTCCATGACTATATCAGCTATGGTGCATCTTTTGTCTATGGTATATTTGAGTAGTTCTTCTGCTTTTTGGATAGGGAAAGGAAAAGCATTGGGATAATGTCCTGCTGACTGTATATCTTCGTTTTCCTGCACCACAAAACCTCCACCTATGGAGTAATACGTCTGTTCGGACAGTGTTTTTCCGTCAGTATCAAAGGCTGTAAAGCATATACCATTGGAGTGAAAAGGGAGAAATTCTTTTTCAAATACTATATCTACCAAAGGCGAAAACAGTATCATCCGTTCATTATTTAGTGTAAGTCTACCAGAAAAATTGATAGCCGAAACGGTAGGCTGTATGTCTTTTGGGTCTATGACCTCAGGGTCTGCTCCTGATAGCCCTAATATGACTGCCAAATCTGTATAATGTCCTCGCCCTGTAAGAGATAGAGAACCATAAAGACGTACACGCATTCTATCTACTTTGTCAAAGACTTTATCTTCTTTGAGCGAGGCAATAAAACGCTGTGATGCTCTCCATGGTCCCAGAGTGTGGGAAGATGAAGGTCCTATGCCTATTTTTAGTATGTCAAAAACACTTATTTGTTCCATTGCAGTAGTAGTTTATTTTTCTTGTGAAAGGGCACACCAAAGAGAGTTTTCCTCCTGTGGATATGGTGCAGTAATAATAATGTGTTCACCACTTACAGGATGTACAAAATCCAACTGCCGAGCATGTAGAGAAATACTTCCGTCTTCATTGCTACGTTGAGCCCCATATTTAAGGTCTCCTTTTATAGGAATACCTATGGAAGCAAGATGACAACGTATCTGATGATGTCGTCCTGTTTCTATCTCTACCTCCAATAGCATATAACGCTCACCTCGGTGCAAAACAGTGTAATGCGTTACTGCATGCTTGGCTGTTTCGTTCTTTTGAGTTGCGTACACACGAGAACGGTTTAATTTGCCATCTTTTATCATAAAACCATCCAGAGTTCCTTTTTCTGATATTTGAGAAAGAGGTACTATGGCATGATATGTCTTATGAACATTTCCTAACCTGAACATCTCAGTCAAACGGGAGAGAGCTTTGGATGTTTTGGCAAAAATGACCGCTCCGGTAGTAGGGCGGTCTATCCTATGAGCCAATCCGCAAAAGACATTGCCAGGCTTGGAGTATTTTTCCTTTAAATATTCCTTGACCACATCCACCAAAGGAACATCGCCTGTTTTATCGCCTTGGACTATATCGCCAGCGCGTTTGTTGATGACAATGATGTGGTTGTCCTCATATATTACCTGTATATTTTCCTTAGTAGTTCGCATATCGGGTTAAAGGTCTGAAAAATATTTTTTTCCACATAAAAAATGACGAAAAACAATACTGTCAGTATGGTAATATTTTCTAGTCTTAGCTGGTGTGAGGCTTCTTTTTCTCCACATAGTGATAAAATGAGTGTAAAAACCCCAATGCGCACGTACCAAAGCCCATGTATGACGCGGACGTTTTTCACACAAAAAGCGAAGACCTTGCACTCCATCCAGTACCAAACGCACAAACACAACATACGGTATTCGGTATGCTGGTAGGTTTTTTACCAATGAAAAAAGGCTGTTGCGAAAATTGAGATAAGTCTTGCGAGCATCGTACTTTTTAAGCGTAGCACCTCCCACATGATACACTTTTGACGAAGCTATGTAACGTATTCTACCTCCGCTATTTAGTATGCGCCAGCAGAGGTCTATTTCTTCCAAATGTGCAAAAAAATCATCGTCAAAACCACCCAAAACCTCAAACACCCCTCTTCTTACCAAAAGACAAGCTCCGGTAGCCCAAAAAATGTCGCTATCCTGTTCATACTGGCTGTGGTCTTCCTCTACAACAGTAAAAATACGTCCTCGACAGTACGGATAGCCATATTTGTCTATAAAACCACCTGCTGCACCCGCGTATTCAAACATTTTTTTGTCTTTGTAGTCCAAAAGACGTGGCTGAGCCGCCACCACATCGCTATGTTCTTCAAACTCTTTTATGAGTGGCTCTATCCAGCCTTGGGTTACTTCTATATCACTGTTTACCAGTGCAAAAACATCTTCTGTAAGACCTTTTAGAGCTTTGTTGTAACCAGTGGCAAAACCGTAGTTGGCGTCGTTTTTAATGATACCAACAGCAGGAAAATGCTCCGCCAAGTACGCCAAAGAATCATCCGTAGAGGCGTTGTCTGCCACGTAAATATGTACCCATGAAGGTGTGTTTTTCACTACCGAAGGCAAAAAACGTTCCAAAAGCTCACGCCCGTTCCAATTAAGGATAACTACCGCACAGGTGAGTGAGTGATTATTTTCGTTCATCATTTTTCTTTTTAAAGTACTCATCGGCATATTTCCAACGGCGATGCGACCACAGCCAACACGACGGGTCTTGTTTTAACTGGCGTTCCAGTTCCACGTAGAAACGGTCTATTATTTCGTATTTTTCCACCTTTTCTTCTGGTGAGTATATTTTTTTAGCAATAGCCTTGTAATGTCCTCTGGATACTCTTTTTACCTGTAAGAATATCACCCCGAAATGTAGGCGTGTGGCTATGTCATGCGCTCCTATATGCGCAGGTGTTATGTTGCCAAAAAAAGTAACCCAGTGTTTTATAAGGTGGCGCATCGGACTTTGGTCTGCCACAAATGCCACCATACTATTGCCGTCATTTTTAAGGCGTGATAATCCTAAAAGAGCATTTTTAGCTTCCATGGTGTGCATACCGAAACGTTCGCGGGCGGCGCGTACCATATCATTAACTTCTGGATTTTCTATCTTTTGGTACAGAGCTACCAAGTTCATATTTGGAAAAGCAAGCTGTGTAAACATGAGCCACTCCCAGTTACTGCAATGTCCGAATATCATTATGTGGTCATGTCCGTTATTGAGATACCCGCGTAACTGTTCTTCATTTTCATAATAAAAACGCTTTTTGGCTTCTTCGGGGCTAATAGTCAGCATTTTGAGGGACTCCAACATAGTATCCGTAAAACCGAGATAAAAATCTCGTTCTATCTTTTTCCTTTCTTTGAGCGTCTTTTCAGGAAAACATTTTTCTATATTTCCCCTCACTACCCCACGACGATACCCCACTATATGATACAGCGTAAAAGCAACCACGTCAGATACAGCGTAAAGCATCCCAAAAGGCATTCTGGAAAGAGTTTTGACTATATGAAAACCTATTTTTTCTATCATATATACCACTATTACTAATATGCAAAAGTAATCATTTTTACTCTCCCTATATCAATAATAATCATTTTTGTTCACACCTTATATATATAATTAAAGGAAAAAAAGCGATATTTGCACCATAGGATTAAAACATAAGAAAATGGCACTGAGCCCACAGGTGAAAAAGATACTATCCATAAGCATAAAATTCATTCTTCTACCTCTTTTGGCATTGGCACTACTATACTTTGCCTTTTCGGGAATGAACCTTAGAAACATATGGGAAGAGATAAAAGAAGCTAATTACTTTTACGTTGCGCTCTCATTTATAACAGGATACACCGCCTTTGTGCTGATAGGACTGCGCTGGCTCATACCACTTGACGCCATGGGTTATTCAGGAGTATCAAAAATGAACTCCATACATTCGGTAACTATCACATACATAGCAAACTTAGCCGTTCCACGCGCTGGTGAAGTAGCCCGTTGCACAGCATTAAACCAAGCGGAAGGCATACCTGTGAGCAAGCTTTTAGGAACAGTCATCTTAGAACGAGCCATAGACGTTATCATGCTTGGCATTAGCATCTTTTTGACTATCGTCCTCCAATACAAACAAATGGAAGCCTTTGGTTATAAAATACTTACCCTAAGACAAGACATCCCTACCGAACCTGCAATAAGCTACAAAACCATCATCATAATATTCATAGTGGCAATAGCAGCGTTTATATACCTTTTCAGAAAAAAACTACGCCACACCATACTCTATCACAAGATAGTGGATTTTTCTCACGGCATGATGGAGGGTATAAAAACCATAACACGTATGCGTAGAAAATGGGCATTTGTGTATTACACCATACTTATATGGTTGATGTATTACCTTATGATATTTTTTATGTCGTACGCTTTTTCGCAGACAGAAACGCTCTCAGCTGCCAATATATTATACTTGATGACAGTGGGTGGTTTGGCTCAGTTGATACCTGTTCAAGGAGGTATCGGCGCATACCATACAGCCATGAAAATAGGTATCCCGATACTGGGAATAGCTGCCATAACACCCGATATTGCTATGGCTTTTGCCACACTTAACCACGCCACACAGACGGTAATGCAACTCTCCACAGGTGCATTGGCTATCTTTTTTATCAGCCGTGCCAAGATAAAAAGGAGTGAAAAGACAGAAAATGAAAAAGAAAACATGGCGTAGAATATCTCTAATAACTTCTTTTTGTTAAAATAAAAAAAATGAAATTTTTAGCTAAAAACACTTGCATAGATAAAAAACACGATGTATATTTGCACCATTAAATAAGAAAAGTAGTAGTTTCATAGTTATAGTTTTGAGTTTAGGTTAGTTTTTAGGACTTGTCAATCTTTTGACAAGTCTTATTTTTTATATATACTACATCATTTTTCTCGTTTTTTCTGCATACTTTTGTATCAAAGAAATTTTAACAAAACATCACAACATGGATATTCGCCAATATTTGGACTCTACGTACTTAGAGACAGCACAGATGAAGGGCATTTCCGAAGAGGAAAACCGCAAAATAGCCCAAGGTTACATTCAAGAAGCAATAGACGAACGCTTCAAACTGATAATGCTACGTCCTAACATGGTAGCTGATGCTCGCCATATGATAGACCAACAAGGCAGCCAAGTTCTTGTAGGTACTGTGATAGGCTTTCCAGAAGGAACTTACAGCATAGATGAAAAAATAAAAGAAGGATTGGAAGCAATAGCCAACGGAGCTGACGAACTGGACTTTGTGGTAAACTACCCTATGTACAAACGTGGCAAGGTGGAAACAGTAGAAGAAGAAGTACGCCGTTGCACAGAAATGACACTTAACGCTGGTAAAACAGCCAAATGGATAATAGAAATAGCAGCCCTTCGCGATGATGAGATAGCTGGTCTTTCAGAACTTATCCGCGATGTAGTCATCAAAAACTTCGGCAAAGAAAACGCCCACCGCGTGTTTATCAAATCCTCTACCGGATACTTCAAAACCGAAGGCGGCAAACCTGCTGGAGCTACATTTGAAGGTGTAAAAATAATGGCTGAAAACGGCTCTCCTCTACCTATCAAAGCAGCTGGTGGCGTTCGCGATATGGCTGCTGCTGAAAAAATGATAGCTCTTGGCGTAACAAGAATAGGTACCTCATCGGCTAAAAAACTGATAAGCGGAAACGCATCTACCTCAGCATACTAAGATGAGTGATAAAGAGAATATCCTTTTAAATATGGTAAATGCTGCCGTAAAAGCTGGTTTTGCCATTTTGAAGGTAAAAAACGCTCAGTACACAGTAAAGACTAAAAGCGATAATTCTCCCGTTACCGATGCCGATTACACAGCTCAAAACATCATAACAGAGATGCTTTCTGCCTTGAATATTCCTTTTATAAGTGAGGAAAGCGTGGCTGAGGATTTTCCCACACGCTCCACTTGGAAAGAAATGTTCGTGGTAGACCCTCTGGATGGCACCAAAGAATTTATAAACGGTAGCAGTCAGTACGGCGTTAACATAGCTTTTGTAGAAAAAGACACCCCTACCATGGGAGTTATTTTTCTACCTGAGGTAAAAGAGCTGTACTACGGAGGAAATGGGTATCCAGTGCGTAAGGCTTCTGTCAAAAACGATGAGTTTTTCACTTCATTGGCTCAGCTAAAAGGAGAGACATTGCCTTTGGGTGTTCATAGCGGTGGTTATATCTGTCTGGCTAGCAAATCTGCCCGAACAAGCGAAACCAACGATTACTATGAGGCGTTGAAAAAGGAAATACCCGATGTTAGGATAGAGCCTATGGGTAGTTGTGTCAAATACTGCGCCATAGCTACTGGTGCTGCCGATGAATATACTCGTTTTGGTAGTGTCATGGAATGGGACACCGCAGCAGGAGATGCTCTTTTGCGTTCTATGGATATGCCTCTGAGAGATATTCACAGTGGTGAACCTCTCAAATACAACAAACAAATCCTTCACAGCAGTGATTTTACGGTAAAGAGAAAAAGATAACTCTTCCCTTTTAAATACAAAAAGCTCGCCCAAAAGGGCGAGCTTTTTTATGTCTATGGATAAAAAGAAAGGTCGTCACTTTACAGCGACGACCTCTCGAAAAATAAATCTCTATTGCTCTATAATATAATATTACTTAGCCTTTTTTACAACTAATGTTACATCCTTAGTGTACACCTGACCAAATAGGTCTTTTATAGTGATTCTAACTGCAACATTAGCAGAATCTCCTTGAAGTTCAGCAACCTTATCAGTAGTAACTATTGTGAATACACCTGCTGATTCAGATACTTTTACAAGTGGAGCATTAGCATCAGGAGTCTCAATAGTCAAAACTTTTATTTTCTTATCTCTTGAAGCTACACCATCAAATGCCTTAGTATTTTGTTTAAGATGGTCTACAAATGTGTAGAAGTTTTTAACATCAATAGGAGTAACAGATGTACCATGAGTTATCTCAAATGATTTACCTGCTATTGCTTTGAGTTCACCTTCTTTTACAGAGCTCTTAGGAGTTATGATGATGGTTTGAGCCAAAGATTCGTTAGCTACATTTCCAAAGTGGCGGTAGTATATTCTAACTTCCTCTGCTTTGTACATATTAGCTTCTGTAACATCATAATTCTCGCTCATAACCTCCCATTTCTCAGGAGCACCAGCAGCAGCTGTGTTATGTTTGTAAACATAAAGGTTAGAAGCTGGTAATTTGCTATAAAGGGCATTTAGGTTGTATGTAGTAGGAGCTACTTCCTGAACCTTGTTCTGAGCGTTCATATCTCCATAAACGTATGCTTTATCTCCGTCAAATAGAGCTGGTACACGTACAAACTCAGTGTTGAAATCAATAGCTTTGTTAGTGATGTTGATAGGAACAGATACTTCAAATGTCTTATAAGATGCATTACGAGCATCTACATATGATATTGTAGCTGTGTATGAACCTACTGTTACCTGTGTAGAGTCTGGAATGATAGACACGTAGTTGATGTCTGCATTAGAAGCCACAGCGGTAGCTTTTTGGTCTTTTGTGAATTTGATATCAAAACCGGCAACGTTAGCTGGAACAGCTGTCTTAGCTACTACTACGTTTCCTTTGGCATCTTTTACTACTACCTTGAAATCTTTGGCATTAGCTATCCAAAGGTCTTTTTTAAATGCAAGTGATGTGTAAACATCTGCAAATGAAGAATATTTGGCATTGTTTTGGTTATACACCTTGTTTATAGCAGGAAGTGTTACATTAGAAAGACCAAGAGATGTGTAGAATTTAACATTTACATTCTTAGCCAATGTATCACCAACGTAGTCAAGAGCTTTTATCTCATGTGCAACTGTTTTACCTTCCAATGCAGCGAGAGTAGCAGCATTTTCAGTTGTAGATATAACATTTGCTTCAACGTTAATTTTATCTTTGTCAGAAGCAGGAATGATAATGAATTTGTACATATCCTCATAAGAAGGGTACAAATCATATTTTTCACCAATAGCTACAAGCGCATCCTGTGCAACAATAGGCTTAGCTGAAATAGCATTACCATTCAAAGAATACACATAAGGAGTGTAAAGTATTCTCTCACTATCTGTACCTTTGTTTACAACTACTTTAAGTGAAAGATGTTTTGCATCTCCAGCAGCTTTTATGTTTTCAGATGTAAGACCTAATTCAACAGACCACATAGCATTAGTTGCGACAGACTTAGTATTTGACATTACAAAGCCATATTTGTCTGCATCATAACCTTTGGTTACAGATTTGATAGGAATGATAGACTCTTCGTTAGCATTTACCAAAGAAAGTTCGCAATCTTTAAGAGATGCACCAGCAGGGCTTACAACTATCGGCATGATAATAGTAGACTGACCATTAGGCAGAAGAACCTGTCCTTTTGTGTATTTGATTTTATCTACACTCCAAGGGAATTGGAAAGTAGAACCAATAGTACCATAATTAAGTGTTATAGCATTTTCGGCAGCAGCAGGAGCGACAGATGTAAGCATAACCATAACATCCATAGCCTGCATCAATTCGTATGAAGTACCTTTACCGTCAGCATCATAAATAGTAACAATGACTGTTTTTGTCAATTCATTGTAGACTACGTTAGGAATGTTGGTAGCGTTAGTAGCAACACCGTCTATATACAGAACGCCTGCTTTTATCTCTACCTGAGAAGGAGAGTAATCAGCCTTGATACCAGTATCAACATACTGCTCAGTAGCATCGTCATATACCATCCAATGGTGAGATGCTACATCTATGTAAGGAGAATAAGCATCTTGACCTTTGTCGCCTACACATGGAACTTTGGTATCTGTACCATCTATCCACCATGTTTTAGTTTCTGCATTTGGCGTAGGAACACTGGCAACAGCCTTGCATTCTTTACCATTTACATCTTTAATACGCACTGGTGTAGCACCTTTTTCAGTAACTACTGTCCAATAGCCCTGAGCATCTATTCCTAATACAGGAGCAAAGGCATCTTTACCAGCAGTACCATTGGCACCATCCTTACCGTTATTAACTGTAATTTTAGAACCATCGGAAAAGACTATGTCCCAACCATTGGTAACAGCGTTTACAGCAGTGATAAGCTTGCCTGATTTAAGGGCATTTTCAAGTGCTGTTTTGTTAGCCTCTATGCCTGCTTCCAGTCTTTCTATATCCCCGTCGTAATTTTTAGCGCACGAAGAAACAGCCAGAGTGAGAGCTCCAATAGATGCTAAGCAAATCGTTTTTAAAATGTTTCGTCTCATGATAATTAAATTAATTGTTTGTTTCTGATTTAAAAAATATAAAATTTTTAACTTTTTTAGTTGTTTGGTTTTTCTATATTTACTTATTATGACTTATTAGCATTTTACACGTCAAAACCTATAAAATAAACTTTTTATATGTCTTGATAGTATTTTTTGTGTTTTTATCTTTTATATGATATATACACGCAATAGGTCATACGTTTTTAACAATGCAATATTACAGATAATAATCAACAAAACAAAGATTTTTATCATTTTTTTATGGGGGAAAAGGAAAAAATTAAGCAATTCCTTGATTACAAGGGAGTTTCAAAGAATAAATTCTATACTTTAACTGGCTTTTCTGTTGGTTTTCTGGATAGCGGAACGAGCATGGGGGCAGATAAAGTAAAGATAATTATCAATACTTTTCCTGAACTCAATATCAACTGGCTAATAATGGATGAGGGAGAAATGATAATAGATAAAAAATCAATTTCTTTTGACAATATCTTAAAAGACGAACTAATTAAAGCAAAAGATGAAATCATTTCCCTACAATCAAAGCATATTTCTCTATTAGAAGAAAAACTAAAAATGCTTCAAAAATAATTATCAAAAACGCAAAATGCGCGCCAATGGGCGCGCATTTTGCGAAACTTTAACATTTTAAACTCTTATAGTCTTTAAAAAAAGTGCCGCATTCCCAGATAGTTCACCCCTTAAAGACACCTGATAAAACTTACGTTTTAGCTCCAAACCCTTAATATTTAAAATCTCAATGTCTGTAAGCTCACTCTCACGTTTGAGAGCCTGTTTGGAAATGAACGCTACGCAGTCAGTCTGACGGACGAAAGATTTAATACTTTCGGTACTACCGAGTTTTAGAATGATATTGAGGTCGCTATCGCTACTGATATGTCCTTCGGAAAAGAGTTTTTGTTTTATTATGTCCAGCGTTCCTGAACCATCCTCTCGCATTACCAACGGGAGCTCTTTTATGTCTTCCAACGAGTATTTTTTCAAAGAATAAAGCCCTCCTCGACGTGTTATTGGCGCAAGTTCGTCATCCATATACTCTGCATAGTGCAGTAAATGATTGGATGGTAGTCCTTCCACAAAACCCAAGTCCACTCTTTTTTCCAAAAGTGCTTCTTCTATCTGTTCGGTATTGCCACTGATAAGACTCAGACGAATAGAGGGGTAATAGTTGTAAAACTGAGCTATTACCTGAGGTAAGACGTACTGAGCTATGGATGTAGACGCTCCCAGACGTAATTCTCCTTTGTGTTCTTCTTTCAGTGATGATATGCGATAGTCTATCTCGCGGTATATGGAGTCTATATTTTTAGCTTGTTCATAAAGTATTTTTCCGGCTTCTGTCAAAACGACAGTGCTTCCTTTTCTCTCAAAAAGAGTGATTCCATAGATGCGTTCCAGTTCTTGTATGTGTTTAGACACAGCTGGCTGTGTTATGTGGTGTTTATTAGCAGCTTTGGTAAAACTATTTTCTGTTGCCACAGTAAAAAACACTTTAAGGCGAAAATCAAGCATTTTTTTACATTTTTATGTTTGGGAAATTCATTAAAGATTGTTATCCTCATCGCTGTACATTTGCGCTATAAGATTGGCATAGCGTTCCATAAGACGACGTCTTTTTAGTTTCAGTGTAGGGGTTATATCACCGCCTTCCACTGTCCATGTATCTGGCACCAGACGGAAACGTTTTATCTTTTCCCATCCGCCAAGGTTTTTATTTACTTCGTTTATCTCTTTTTTATATAGAGATTGTACCTGAGTGTTTTCCAACATAGTTTTCACATCTGATGTGTCTATACCTTTAAGCATACACCACGCTTTGAGCTCTGTCATGTCTGGTTCTATGATAACTCCCGGGTGCTGTTTTCCGTTTCCTACCACCATTGCCTGCTCTATAAAACGGGACTGACCCAAACGATTTTCCATAGGTTGTGGGGTGATGTATTTACCGCCAGATGTCTTGAACATTTCTTTTTTGCGGTCTGTGATGTATAAAAAGCCATCCGTTATGTGTCCTATATCTCCTGTGTGGAAATATCCATTTTTATCTATAACCTCTGCGGTGCGTTCAGGGTCTTTGTAGTAACCATTCATAACGCTTGGACCTTTTACCAATATTTCTCCGTCATCTGCTATTTTGACATCAAGATTTTCCAGAGGTCGTCCTATTGAGCCTATGCGAAGCCCACCATTTGGATACACGTTAGTAGATACTATTGGTGATGTTTCTGTCAGCCCGTATCCTTCGTTCAGTATCATTCCTGTGGCACAGAAAAGACGTGATAGACGTGGGTCAAGACATGATGAGCCACTTATTATTATCTCTAATTTTCCTCCGAGTGCTTCTTTCCATTTGTTGAACACCAGTTTGCGTGCCAAAGCCAAACGTATGCGGTAAAACCAGTTATTATGATATGGTTCAAAACGTTTTCCTTCTCTTACAGCCCAAAAGAAAATAAGTTTTTTAATGCCTTTAAGCGCCTCTCCTTTTGCCATTATCTTAGCATACACGCGTTCCATGACACGTGGCACTACCATCATTATATGCGGATGGGCATCTTGTGCATCTTGGGATATGGTTTCTGTACTTTTTGCAAAATAAACTCCACAACCCAACACTTGGTAACACAGATTTACAGTTCTCTCATATATATGACATAGAGGCAAAAAGCTGAGGGCTGTGGTGTGTTCTATCTCCAAAACTCGTGGTGCTGATGCTAACGCATTGGATAATATATTTTTATGAGTCAAAACGACTCCTTTTGGTGTGCCTGTTGTTCCAGATGTGTATAATAAGGTGGCTATATCATCTTCTTTTATAGATTCAGCCATAGAATCCACATCTTTTTGCAGGGTCAAAGAGTCATATTTTTGAATAAAATCTTCCAAATATGGCATTTTTCCATCCTGGTCAAAAGAATATATAGCTTCCAAATATGGCGTTTCTGTTTTTACTTTTTCCACCTTGGAATATATATTTTTATCTCCTACAAAACAAAGACGTATCTCGGAATGGTTAAAAATATATTTGTAATCATCATGTGAAATGGTAGGATATACAGGAACCGTTATACCTCCAACCTTCATAATGGCTTGGTCTAAGATACACCACTCCATTCTATTTGAGGATATAAGACCTATCTTGTCTCCTTTTTTTATACCATATCCTATTAATGAGCGTGCTACTTTATTTATATTATCTATATATTGGGTAGAAGATATTTTTTCCCACGTCCCTTTTACTCTATGTGCCAATGCAACATCCAAATCATACTTATTCTTCTGATATTCAGGTACGTCAAATATCCTTTTTATCGTAGAAACATCATCCATAATTTTAACTTACATGTTTTAGTAGTAACAGATATACCGCATAAATAATACGGTACAATAAAGTTTATTCTTCATAACAAAGATATAATCAATAGTTATAATACAAAACAAAATGATGATTTTTTTTCAAAGAAAAATTTATCAACACCGTTTATATTTGCCCTGTAAAATCATTACATTTGCACTTACCGTTTTTTTAATATAAAAAACAAGCTATACCACGTATAAACACTTATGTCAGAAATAACACAAAACAACTACACAGAAGACAGCATAAAGACACTTTCCCCACGTGAACACGTGCGTTTGCGCCCGGGAATGTACATAGGAAAACTTGGCGACGGTTCTTCTTCGGATGACGGTATTTACATCTTGCTAAAAGAGGTGGTAGATAACTCCATAGACGAATTTGTCCAAGGTGTCGGGTCAAAAATAGAGATAAACATTTCCGAGGACGGGACGGTCAAAGTGAGGGACTACGGACGTGGCATACCTCTGGAAAAGGCTGTGGCGTGCGTTTCTGTCATGAATACAGGTGGTAAATATAATACCGAGGCTTTTAAAAAAGCGGTAGGTCTTAACGGCGTGGGTACCAAGGCTGTCAATTTCCTTTCTTCGGACTTTGAGGTGATGAGTTACCGAGATAAAATGTGCAAACGCGCTGTTTTCAAAAGTGGCGAATTAGTACAGGAAGATGACATAATACCCACTACCGAAAAAAACGGTACTTGCATCACTTTCCATGCCGACACAGACGTTTTTCCTCCTTTCCGCTACCGAATGGAATACGTGGAAAATATGCTTCGCAACTACTCTTACCTGAACCCAGGGCTCACCATTTGGTGCAACGGCACTGCTTTTAAGAGTGAAAACGGACTTAAAGACCTCATAGAAAACAAGATAGACACTGACATTGTTTACCCTATCATCCACCTCAAAGGGGAGGACATAGAAATAGCAATGACACACTCTACTTCACATTATAGTGAGGACGTTTATTCTTTTGTGAACGGACAGTACACCCCACTTGGAGGTACTCACCTTGCAGCATTTCGCGAAGCGGTGGTAAAAGTTGCTCGTGATTTTTGGAATAAATCCTTTGACCCTGCTGACGTGCGCAAATCAATAGTTGCTGCCGTGAGCATAAAAGTTATGGAGCCTGCCTTTGGAGACCAGACCAAAACGCGTCTTACCTCTTCGGATATGGGTGGTAATAAACCTTCCATTCGCACATACATAGTAGATTTTATTTCACATCAGTTAGACAACTATTTGCACAAAAATCCTAATACAGCAGCTGAGATGCTCAAAAAAATCCAAGCTGCCGAAACAGAACGCAAAGAATTATCTGGCATAAGAAAATCTGCCAAAGAACGCATAAAACGCACCAGTCTTAATAACCGCAAACTGCGCGATTGCCGTGTACACCGCACCGACATGAAAAATGAGCGCCGTTTGGAATCCTCCATTTTCATCACAGAGGGAGACTCTGCCAGCGGTTCTATCACCAAAGCGCGCGATGCCAACACTCAGGCCGTTTTTTCTCTTCGTGGTAAGCCTCTTAACAGCTACGGTATGAGCAAACGAATAGTGTATGAAAACGAAGAATTCAATCTCCTCCAATCTGCTCTTGACATAGAAGAAGGCACCGAAAACCTACGTTACAACAACATCATAGTAGCTACCGATGCCGATGTGGACGGTATGCACATTCGTTTGCTGTTGCTCACTTTCTTTTTGCAATTTTTTCCTGAGGTCATTCGCGAGGGACACCTTTATATATTGCAAACACCTCTTTTCCGCGTGAGAAACAAGAAAGATACTTATTATTGTTATAGCGAAGATGAAAAAGATGCTGCCGTAAAAAAACTAAAAGGTACTCCTGAGATAACCCGATTCAAAGGTCTTGGAGAGATTTCTTCCGATGAATTTTCCGCTTTCATAGGGCGTGATATTCGTCTTGACCCTGTGATGATAGACAAAGAATCCACCATACCTAAACTTTTGGAATTTTACGCTGGTGCCAACACTCCCGAGCGAAAAGACTTTATTGTCAATAATTTGCGTATAGAACAAGACGGTATTTCACTGGACGAACTATACTAAACTATAAAATTGCTTTTTCTTAAAAGCCACCAATAGATACAATGGACGAACAAAATAACAATACACCTTCTCCCACCCCTCACCAAGACCGACTGTTGCGTGTGGACAGCATGTTTGAAAACTGGTTTTTGGACTACGCATCATACGTCATCTTGGAGCGCGCCGTACCTGACATAAACGACGGTTTCAAACCTGTACAACGCCGTGTGATACACTCCATGCGTGAACTTGAAGACGGACGTTACAACAAAGTAGCCAACATAGTGGGTAACACCATGAAGTATCACCCTCACGGCGATGCCTCTATCAAAGATGCACTTACACAGTTGGGGCAAAAGGAATTGCTCATAGATATGCAAGGTAACTGGGGTAACATTCTCACCGGAGACGGAGCCGCAGCAGGACGTTACATAGAAGCTCGTCTGTCAAAATTTGCTCTTGACACCGTTTTTAACCCAAAGATAACCAAATGGCAGACATCCTACGACGGACGTAACCAAGAGCCTATATTTTTTCCTATGAAATTCCCGTTGCTTTTAGCTCAGGGAGTAGACGGTATAGCCGTTGGTCTTTCCACTAAGATACTGCCTCACAACTTTATAGAACTGATAGATTCATCCATTGCAATTCTGGAAGAGCGTCCTTATGAACTATACCCAGACTTTCCTCAGGGAGGTGTGGCTGACGTATCTTCATACGAAGACGGAAAACGCGGCGGACGTGTGCGCGTGCGTGCCAAAATACGCGTATCTGACAAAAGTACGCTCATAATAGACGAAATACCATACAGCACAACATCTGAAAGTCTCAAAGAATCTATCCTCAAAGCCAATGACAAAGGCAAGATAAAGATAAAGAGCATAGATGATAACACCGCTCAAAAAGTAGAAATAGTCATACACCTATCGCAAGGCATTTCACCAGATAAAACCATTGACGCTCTGTACGCATTCACAGACTGCGAAGTATCACTTTCGCCTATCTGCTGCGTGATAAAAGACAGCAAACCAGCCTTTTTGGGAGTATCCGAAATATTAGAATACTCCACAGAGAGAACCAAGGAAATGCTCCGTCAAGAATTGCAGGTAAAACTGGACGAACTGCAAAGCCAATGGCACATAACATCTTTGGAAAAAATATTCATAGAACAGCGCATCTATAAACTCTTTGACGGACTATCATACGAACAGGCCATTGACATAACAGCAGAAAAATTAAAACCATTTGAGGAAAAGCTCATCTCACCTATCACCAATGATGATTTGGAACACCTCATGGAGATAAAAATGCGCCGTATCACCCGCCACGATGCCGAAAAAGCAGACCGTCTGATAGCGGATTTGGAAGAACAAATGGCTGTTATAAAAGACCAACTATCTCACATGGTGCGCACCACAATAGAGTATTTCCAAAACTTAAAGAAAAAATACGGCAAAGGACGTGAACGAAAAACCGAACTACGCGCCTTTGACAACATAGAAGCCGCCAAAGTAGCCATACAAAACACCAAACTTTTTGTAGATAAAGCCAACGGTTTTATAGGCTACAACCTCAAAAAAGGCGAAGGCGAATACGTGTGCGACTGTTCAGACCTTGATGACATCATTGTTTTCAGAAAAAACGGCTCTTTCATAGTCCAGAAAATAACACAAAAAAGCTTCGTTGGCAAGGACATAGTCTATGCCGGAGTATGGAAAAAGAAAGACAAACGCACCATTTACAACCTCATATACAAAGACGGAGCATCTGGCTGGTCGTTCATGAAACGTTTTGCCGTAACAGCCGTTACCAGAGACCGTGCTTACGAACACGGCAAGAAAGGCTCTGAACTGCTGTATCTTACGGTAAACCCTAACGGCGAGGCAGAGAAAGTAAATGTCTTTTTGCGTTCACAAGCCAAACTTCGCAAACTGAAAATAGAGATAGACTTTGCTACATTGGCTGTAAAAGGACAGTTGGTAAAAGGCAACCTTGTAACCAAATACCCAGTAAGAAAGGTTGAACTGGCAGAAAAAGGCGTTTCCACACTATCTGCCCGCGAAATATGGCTTGACGAAACTATCATGCGCCTTAACGACGAAGGGCGCGGACGTTCTCTTGGCAATTTCCACGGAGATGACAAGATAATGGAAATAACCACTTCGGGCGAAATACGCATCCTTTCTTATGACTTTGAACGCCACTTTGAAATGGATTCTCCTGTGATAGTCAAATGGAAAAAGAATATGACTGTTTCTGCCGTGTACTATGACGGTGAAAAGAAAAAATACTTTGTCAAACGCTTTTCACCAGAAAAAACACAGCGTCCAGAAATGTTCATCTCGCAGAGTAAAGGTTCATTTATGGCATTCGTATCAGTAGACCATCTGCCTATGATACACGTTAGCTATGCCAAAGAAAAAGGAGTTGCTCCGCGTGAAGATGAAGACATTAACATAGCTGAATTTATCACCGTCAAAGGCATAAAAGCACAAGGCAACCAACTCTCTGCCGATAAGATAAAGGATATAAAAGCATTAGCAAGCCTGCCTTACGATGAACCAGAAGAGGAGGAAGAGGAAATAGAAGAAGATGTTGATGAAGATTTCTCTGAAAATGAGCAAGATGAACCTCAGACATCACAAGAAGACGAAGATGAGTTTTCAAAAGAACCTGACACTCAGCAAGAAGAGTCCTCAGAAGAACAAATAGAAGGCTCAGTAAATGATGACGGGCAAGTGTCTTTGTTCTAACATCACAAATAAAAAGAAAAAGGAGGATAAAATCCTCCTTTTTTTATGTCTATGAATAGCATAACGAAAAAAAGCGTATATTTATCGGCACTAATAACCTTAAAACCACACAAAAATGTTTGAATTACCACCCCTGCCCTACACCTATGATGCATTAGAACCGTACATAGACGCCCGCACCGTAGAAATACACCATGACAAACATCACGCCGCATACACTGCAAATTTCAACGCTGCCATAAAAGACACGCCACTACAAGGCAAGACAGTAGAAGAAATATTTGAAGTGATAGACCAATACCCTGCATCTGTGCGCAACAACGCTGGTGGATATGTCAATCACAACCTTTACTGGCAGGTAATAGGTCCGAAAGGTGTTGCACCTAAACCAATGGGAATGTTAGCGGATGCCATAAATGACTCCTTTGGTTCTTTTGAAGCCTTTAAAGAAAAATTTGCAGCAGCAGCCATGGGACGCTTCGGCAGCGGATGGGCTTGGCTGGTGGTAGAAGCTGACGGAAAACTCGCTATATGCTCCACTGCCAATCAAGACAACCCTATGATGCACATAGACGGCACTTGCAAAGGTTACCCTATCCTTTTGATAGACGTTTGGGAGCACGCATATTACCTTGGTTATCAAAACAAACGTGCAGACTATGTTTCCAATTTCTTCAATATCATAAACTGGAACATGGTAGAAAGTCTCTATGCCGACGCTTTGATGTACTACGCTACAAAAAAACAGTCCAACACTCAGCATAAAGATGACGGACATGGCGGTTGTTCTTGCGGACATTCACACCATTAATAAAAAACTTTTAAACCAAAAAAAGGCGGACACTTCGTGTCCGCCTTTTTTTATTTCCGATATTAAAAACCGAATGTTTTTCCTTTTTCAGTAGCTGGAATACCGTCTTTCATCCACTGTGGCATAGGCTCGCCTTTGAGGTAATACCCAAAGAACTGTTCCATACGGCGGGTCAAATCCATTCTGTTTCCCCATGAAGTAGGGCGTAGATTATGACTATCGCCATTGTAATTTATAAGCCAAGCTGTCTTGCCCAAACGACGAAGCGCCACAAAATACTCTATTCCCTGATACCATGGCACAGCACCGTCAGCATCGTTGTGCATTATCATGATAGGGGTATTTACTCGTGGAGCATAGAAAAGAGGCGAATTTTCCACATATTGCATAGGGCGTTCCCAAAGAGTACCACCTATACGGCTCTGTCCGCTTTCATACTGCACGCTTCGGCTGTTACCGCTTTCCCAACGGATGCCGTCGTATGCAGATGTCATGTTAGAAACAGGAGCTCCTGCTTCTGCACAAGCGAACATATCTGTACGCGTAAC
>JAQUTH010000052.1 GCA_028709885.1 Flavobacteriales bacterium | reverse complement strand
TCTCCGCAGAAAATACCAGCTTTTGCGCGTCCTTTTCCCAAAAGAGCAGTTAATTCTTCCACCGAAGCACACCTTTTATATGCGTCTTGCACTTGATTGAAAAAGCCACCTTTTAAAAGACGAGTAGGAGATATTTCTTTTAGCGAAAGCATGGTATCTCCCTCTTGAGCATCCAATACAGCTTGGACAAAATTCTCATGTGCGCTACTTTCATTAGCTACCACAAAAAGAGAACCTATCTGTACACCAGCAGCCCCCAAAGCCATAGCAGCAGCCATTGCTCTACCCGATGCTATTCCGCCTGCGCTTATAACAGGTATTTTAACAGCTTGACTGACAGCGGCGGTTAGTACCATGGTAGATGTTTCTTCACGTCCGTTATGTCCTCCTGCTTCAAATCCTTCGGCTACCACAGCATCTACTCCTGCTTGTTCTGCCTTTTTGGCAAAACGGACGCTGGATACGACGTGTACTACGGTAAATCCTCGTTTTTTGAGCTCTGGGGTAAATGTGGCTGGGTTTCCTGCCGAAGTAAATATTATTTTTACTCCTTCTTCTTCCATGGCGGCTATGGTGCGGTCAACTTTTGAATACATCATAGGCACGTTTACGCCAAAGGGTTTAGATGTTAAACTTTTGGCTTTGCGGATATGTTCCCGTAGGACTTCTTCAGGCATAGACCCTGAACCTAATAGTCCGAGTCCTCCTGCGTTAGATACCGCAGCGGCTAATTTTGCTCCGCTGACCCATACCATACCTCCTTGGATAATGGGGTATTGTATTTTTAATAGTTGGCAAATTTTGTTGTTATTCATAGTTTTAAGGTGTTTTAAAAGAAAAAAAGAACGGTAAGGATGTAAGCCGAGTTCTGTTCTGTCCGAAGACAGCTCTTATCATTTATCTACTGCATAGGTCGCCCCACGCCTCTATCTGCCTACCCCCCGCGAAATGGACACGAGCAACATCCTGTCCCTAAGGACTTCACGGTATACATGGCATTTCACCTCGTAAGGTTTACACTGCCACTCATATCACTATGAGCGCGGTGGGCTCTTACCCCACCTTTTCACCCTTTCCGAAGAGTTCAAGGGTTGGAAAAAACTCTTCGGTGGTATATTTTCTGTTGCACTTTCTGTCATACTTTGCAGTATGCCTTCCCGTTAGGAAGTACGATGCTCTACGGTGCTCAGACTTTCCTCTCGTACTTTCGTACCAGCGATAAGACACCTTGCCGTTCTGAGTACAAAGATACGATTTTTGCACGTAAAATAAGTACATCTTCTTCTGAATATTATTTTAATGTAAAATGAACATAACATTCATTTATTCTATAAATTTGTTTTGCTTAAAACATTAATATATAGTAAAAATGAAAAAGATATTCTTATTACTCTTAGGTCTGACTCTTTGTTACACCACAAACGCACAGAACATAAAAAAAGACGCTATCAAAACAGCCAAAGAAGTATCTAAGGAAGCTAAGAAAGCTGCCAAAGAGGCTAAAAAACAAGCAATAAAAGCCGCAGAAGAGGCTCAGGAAATGGCTGAGTTTAACGTAGCATTGGCTGCTCTGAAATCCAATGATTACGTTTTGGAGGCAGAAAAAGTAGAATTCAAACGCGGTACTCCTTCATTTGTCAACCCTAATACCAATTTCGTAATGCTATCACAAGGAACAGCATCCGTTCAGTTAGCCCCTACCAACGCTTCTGTTGGTGCTAATGGCATAGGAGGCATTACAGTGGAAGGTACTGCATCTAACATCAAAACTTCTACTGATGCAAAAGGCAATGTTTATCAGTCTTTTATGGTTATGGGACGTGGAATATCCGCTCAGGTAACCATAACTCTTACGAAAGGTTCTGATAGATGCGAGGCTAAAATATCTGGTAATTTTGGACCTGACACAGTATATTTCACTGGTAAAATGGTGCCAAAAGAACAGTCCAACGTTTTCAAAGGGAGAAGTTTATAATCCTCAGAAAAGTAAAAAAGCAAAAGCGGCAGAAATGTCGCTTTTTTTATGTCCTTACCATATTTTTCCATATCTTTGTGGGAGCATAAACAAAAGCCTTGGATGGGGAATGCGGTAGCTCCGCAGCTGTGCCCACAACCGTATAAGTCGGGATACCAACCATTGGCATTAAATACTTGGGAGCAAAGTCATGACAAAAAAACTTCTTTTTTCTTTTTGTGTAATTACCACAGCACTTTTTTGTGCCTGCACTAATACATCGGAAAACAAACCAACACAAAAGCCAAAGTACGCTCATCTTTTTGATTACCGCAGCGAAGGTGAAAACACGTATATCAATGTGTATCTTCCGCAGGACACCACCACCCCATACCGAACATACCTATTATATAAAGGAGAAAAGAAAAAACTCCCCATTGGCGATACCATACCTGTTCATGTTCCACTGGAAAACATAGGATGCGCACATTCTACCCAGATAGGTTTCATCACCGCACTTGGAAAACAAAACCAGATAAAAAGCATAGGTTCAGTAGCTCTTTTGGAAAAAAAGTCAGTCTTGAACGGCAGAAAAGACCTCGGAGAATTTTTCAACGGGTGGACTTTTGACATAGAAAAACTGCTCACACTATCATCTGACGGTATTTTCTTTTCCCCTTATGGAACGGAAGATATAGACGCTATACAAAAAAGCATAAAAACTCCCATACTGCTTGATATGTCTCCATGGGAAAACCACCCTCTTGCCCGTAGTGAATGGATACGTTTTGTTTCATTCTTTTTGGAATGTACGGAAGAGGCTGACAGCGTTTTTTCTGCACTGGAAAAAAGGTATCTGGAACAAGAAAAAATAGCAGTAAACAGTACCGAACATCCTGTTGTATTATCTGGACTGCCATATCAAGGTGTGTGGTATATACCTTCGGGAGGTAGTTACAAAGGGATTTTGTTTTCTGATGCATCTCTGGAATATCCGTGGAAAGATAATAAAGAGACGGGCTCTTTGACGGTAGATTTTGAACAAGTGCTTTCACGCGGTGTCAATGCCGATGTGTGGTTTATAGAAAGTGGACTTGACACCTGCCCTACAAAAGAAGATATGCTCTCCCAAAACAAGCTATATACACATTTTCGCTCTTTTAAGACAGGAAACATCTTCATTTGCGATACCAACGAAGTTTTGTATTTTGAAGAAGGTATAATGCACCCTGATTATATCTTGGAAGATTACATACACCTTTCTCGCGGAGATAAAGACTACACTCCGCACTACTATCAGCCTATAAAAGAAAAGAAATGAAAAACAGCAAATACTTCGTTGTAGGCATAGTAGGTGTAGTGCTTCTCATTGCGCTGTTATGCGCCAATATAGCATCGGGAACGGTTCACATTCCTTTAAATGATATTATTTCCACCATCTGTGGTAAAGAAAATGAACTATACGACATCATAATCACCCAGCGCCGCATACCTGAGGCTGTAACAGCCATGGTAGCAGGTAGCGCCTTGGCAGTGTGCGGACTGATGATGCAGACACTCTTTCGCAATCCCTTGGCAGACCCTTCCATACTGGGTATAAGCAGTGGCGCAACGCTTTTTATAGCTATTTTGACTTTTTGCTCCACCACTTTTGGTCTTTCTGTCTTGGTAAAACCAATATGGCAGATAACGGCAGCTATCATAGGCAGTGTGTGCGTTTTGGTTTTTCTTTTAGTGGTATCAAAAAAACTGATAGGCAATACCGCTCTTTTGATAACAGGTATCATGACTGGTTACCTAACATCTTCACTGGTGTCGGTACTGCAATACAGTGGTAGTAAAGATGCCAACTTTGCGTTTGTGATGTGGTTACAAGGCAGTTTTTCACGGGCTTCACTGGGGGAGTTTTTCTTTGCTTTTATCATCATCTGTGTAGTGGGAATGGCAGCCGTGTTTTTCCTTATCCGCACTTTTAACGCATTGCTATTGGGAGAAAATTATGCGCAGAACTTAGGCATAAACGTTAAAAAAACACGCAATATCATCATAATAATAACGGCAGTGTTGACTGCTGTGGTAACTTCGTACTGTGGACCGATAGCTTTTATAGGGCTTGCCGTGCCTCACATAGTGCGTTATATGACACGCAGTGCAGACAGACGCATACTGGTGCCTTTGACCATTCTTATGGGTGGAGTGATAACATTGGCGTGTTCCCTTATAGCCAAACAGTCTATTTTTGGATACCTTTTGCCTATAAATGCGGTTACTTCTCTCATTGGTGCGCCGATAGTGATAATGGCTATTTTCAAAAATTCATCCATTAAAGACTATGCAATGAAAGATATTCTGACTCTGGAAAACATATCAATAGGCTATGGCAAAAACACGCTTCGCAGTGGTGTCAGTCTGTCCCTTGAAAGAGGTAACCTCACTTCTTTAATAGGCAAAAACGGTGCTGGTAAAAGCACCCTGATACGCACTCTGTGTGGTTTTTTGCCTCTTTTTGACGGAAAAATAACCATAGACGGTACTGACATAAAAAAAATGTCAGCGCAAAAATTATCCCGCTGCATGAGTGTGGTACTAACTGAGATGATAAGCGAGATAAACTACCTAACAGTACGCCAGACAGTAGAAATGGGACGTTATCCTTATAGTAACTGTTTTGCTTCTCTTTCAGAAAAAGACCAACAGATAGTAACCAACGCTATGAAAATGGTAGCAGTAGAACATTTGGCAGATAAAAGCATAGGTGCTATAAGCGATGGTCAGCGTCAGAAAGTAATGATAGCTAAGGCTTTGGCACAAGACACAGACATCATTATCCTTGATGAGCCTCTTTCTTTTTTGGATATGCCTTCTCGAGTGGAGATAATGTCTATCTTGAAGCGCATAGCTTCTGAAAATGACAAGGCAGTCTTGCTTTCGTCCCATGATATGGAACTGGCGCTGCATTTTTCAGACTCCATGTGGGTAATGAGTACAACTGGTAGCGTGTATCAAATAAAAAAACCTTGGGGAGATGTCAATGCCTTGATAGATGATATTTTTGCGCAGCAGGGGGCGTTGATAAAAGTTTTTTTAAAAAGGTAATATGATGGTTAAAATATATCCTTTATCTTTACCGTGCCTTAACGAATTTGAATAAATATATTATAATAAACACTCAATGACAATGAAAAAAACACTTATTTTATGTGCCGCATTGCTTTTTGGAGCGGTAACTTTTGCTCAGGAAAAAGGTACTCCGGCAGCGGTAAACAAAAAAGCGGATGAAAACAGTACTGAAACTAAAAAATCAGACCGTATATCCGTTTATACCAATGATTTTACGTACACGCCTTACTCCCCTACTTTTAAAACTGACGGCACTACCAAGAAAATAAAAAACGTCATCTTGATGATAGGAGACGGCATGGGCATGGCTCAGGCAGTAGCTGGTTATTATGCCAACGGCAATGATTTGGCTATTCTAAAACTTAAAAATATGGGGTACGTGCGCACTTATTCAGCATCGGCTTTCACTACCGACAGCGCAGCCTCAGGAACAACATATGCCTGCGGAGTAAAAACCACCAACGGTTTCATAGGTACCACACCAGATAGCATACCAGCCCCTAACTTACCTGAAAAAATATCAGACAAAGGTTTTGCTACTGGTATTGTTACCACAGACAATATCTCTGGTGCTACTCCTTATGTTTTCTATGCTCACAGTGCCAGTCGCAAAGCTACAAAAGAGATTTTGGAGCAAATGGCAGGTTCAAAACTTGACTTTTTTGCTGGTGGATGCGTTACCCTTTGGAACAAATACGCTCCTGAGGAAATAAACAAATTGGCAAAAGCAGACTGGACTATCATCAACAATTACAAAGAGATAGACAAAAATATTTCTGCCAAACGTCTTGGTATCATAGCTTATGACAAGGACATCAACCCTATTATGAGCGGACGTGGAGATTTTCTTCCTTCCACTACCAAAGATGCCATAAAATACCTTTCTCAGAAAAGCAAAAAAGGCTTTTTCATGATGGTTGAAGGCGCCCAAATAGACTGGGGTAGCCATAATAACGATACCAAATACGTCGTTACAGAGGTTATAGACTTTGACAAAGCTGTTAGCGAGGCTCTTCGCTTTGCAGATGAAAATGGAGAGACTCTTGTTATCATTACAGCAGACCATGAAACAGGTGGTATGACTATGCCTGATGGTTCTTACGCTAAAAAGATGATAAAAGGAGCGTTCACTACTTCTGGACACTCTGGTATAATGGTTCCTGTTTACGCTTACGGACCTTATTCACAGATGTTCCGTGGTGTTCAGGAAAACATAGACGTACATGCTAAAATCATAGAGATACTTTCAAAAGTAAAATAAACTCTCTGCTGCAATAAAAAAGGCGCACCTACGGTGCGCCTTTTTTTGATTTATAACCATGGTATTATGAAAAATAAGCCTTTATCATGCCAAACACCATAAACGATACTATCAGTGTTATTATCACATTGACTCCCTGAGCAGTGAGAAATGCCCATAGAGGTCTTCTATTTTCTTTGGAAAAAATCTCACTAAAACGTGTTTCAAGTCCTATGCAGACAAATGCTATTCCGAAAAGCACGTTGGTCATACCTTTTGTCAGTTTGCCTACGCTTTTTGCAGTGTCTATATCCACCAAGAAACTGAACACCAACGATGCAAGGATAAAACCTACCACAAACTTAGGAAAACGCTCCCATATAACGCTTAACGTAGGTTTTTCTTCTCTTTTTTCTCCTTTGTAAGACCACATTACCGATATAGCAAAAGCAGCCACTCCTAAGAGTACATTTTGAGAAGATTTGACTATTATAGCCGTCTGTGTAGCTACCTCGCCCAACATAGTACCCGAAGCTGCTACCGCACCAGTAGTGTCTATCGTTCCACCTATCCACGCCCCAGCTACCTCTTCATTGAGTCCAAGTACTTGTGAAAGCCATGGCATAAGGTACATCATCGGAATGGCGCACACTAACACCAAAGATATTACATAAGACAGTTTTTTGTTATCACCTTTTATCACTCCGCAGGTGGCTATGGCGGCTGAAACTCCGCAAATGGATACTGCACTTGCCAGCATAGTGCTCATCTGTGAGTCCACTTTCATCTTTTTGGCTATCCAAAAAGCAAAATTCCAGACAAGAAATACAACTACCAATGACTGTACAAGACCATACACTCCTGATTTCATCACTTCCGAGAAAATGATGGTAGAACCAAGACAGACAATACCTATTTTTATGTAAAACTCGCTCTGTATGGCTGGTTTTAACCATTCCGGCACGCGAAGTACGTTACTGATGAAAAGTCCCAATATTACCGAGAAAAACACTGTTTCCAGTCCTAATTCCTTTACAAAAGAGTCTGATGATATTACGTTTGCACATAGGGCAAGGGCGAATATTACAAACAATGATAGCGTTGTTCCGCGCAATTTTTTACCGAGTGCTGCATTTGTCAGTAGGGTTATCATTAGCAGGTAAATGAACATCCACCCTGCTTGATACCACTGCTCTGATGTGGATAGCGTTTTTGGCATTGTGGGCATATACTGTGGAAATAATCCGCTTAGGGTTAATATTATAGCTCCTGCTGCTACTATTACCCAGTCTTCTGTCTTTAACTGTGAAAACAAATTTTTCTTCATCTATTTTTATGATTATAGTTATATAATATTTTATTGCGCGACAAAAATAATACTTTTTTACAATACTATAAAATAAATTTATAGATTATAACAATATATTATAATACAACATGTTTTCTTTTACGATTGTTGATAAAAAAGAGAAAAAACATTTCACTCTGTTATTTGGTATCATTATTTTTGTCAAAAGACTAAGGATTAAAATTTAAGAGATATACTATACAAAAAATGTTTCTGGAAAATACTACAAATCACTCCGAATACTCTGGCTGGATAGAGGTAATATGCGGTTCTATGTTTTCGGGCAAAACAGAAGAATTGATACGAAGACTCCGCCGAGCTCAGTTTGCTCATCAACGTGTAGAAATATTCAAACCAGCCGTTGATGTGCGGTATGACGAGATAAAAGTGGTGTCCCATAACCACAACGAGATAGACAGCACACCTGTGAGCCATTCCAGCGAGATTCTTTTGCGTACCGCAGAGGTGGACGTGGTAGGTATAGACGAAGCACAGTTTTTTGACGAAGGTATAGTAGATGTATGCAACACATTGGCTAACAGTGGAGTACGTGTTATAGTGGCAGGGTTAGACATGGACTACCTGGGACGTCCTTTTGGGCCTATGCCCTTTCTTATGGCAACTGCTGAATACGTTACAAAAGTGCATGCAGTATGTACCCGCACTGGTAATCTTGCCAGTTACACACACCGTTTGACAAAGAACGATAGTCTTGTCCTTTTGGGTGAATGTCATGATTATGAGCCACTTTCTCGTAAGGCTTATTTTGAGGCTATGCAGAAAAAAGAAAATGAACAGCAAGATAAAAATGAAAAGTAAAATAAAACTTTGCGGAGTAAAAACATACGCTTTTCATGGATGTATGGATGCAGAAGCCAATATTGGAGCATACTACAAGACTGATGTCATTATGGATGTTGATGTTGTAGATGCTGCCAAAAACGATGATTTGGACAAAACGGTAAACTATGCAATAGTTAATGACATCATACTATCTCAAATGGCTATCCGTTCACATCTGATAGAAAACGTGTGTTTGCGCATACTAAAAGAAGTGAAAAAGGCATATCCTCAGGTAGAACACATAAAAGTAAAAGTAACCAAGATAGCACCCCCGGTGAGTGGTTCGGCAGAAGGTGCTACGGTAGAACTAAGCGAATAAAAAAGGCGTCCTTGATTATGGACGCCTTTTTTATATCTTAACAAGACTTTATTTTTGATTTTTCTGCCATTGTTTTTCCAAAACTCTTAAAACTACTGCTACGGCAATGGATGCAAATGCGGTGTATTTTGCAAAATGCTTTGCCTGAGCATCTATATCAAGCAGATATACCGATAACAGAAGCGCTATGGCTATTATGGCAAACAGTCTATGGAAAAACGTGAGTGTAAATATCTTTTTCATTTTTGTAGGTTATTGTTCGTATCCAAAACGGCGAAGTGAACGGTCATCGCTTCTCCATCCGTCGCTCACCTTGACGAAAGTCTCCAAAAAGACTTTTTTTCCAAAGAATTTTTCCATGTCTATGCGAGCCTGTGTGCCTACTCTTTTTATCGCCTCTCCTTTATGTCCGATGATGATAGGACGTTGGCTGGTGCGTTCCACGTAAATGACTGCACGTATGCGTATTATATCCTCTTCTTCGGTAAATGATTCAGTTTCTACCTCCACAGAATAAGGCACTTCCTTATTGTAATTCAGAAGGATTTTTTGGCGTATTATTTCATTCACAAAAAAGCGTTCAGGCTTATCTGTAAGCGTATCTTTGGGGTAGTAAGCTGGTCCTTCGGGTAGTACCTCCACTATTCTATCCATAAGGTTGGAAACGTTGAATTTTTCCTTTGCTGATATAGGGCAAACCTCCACGCAAGGTAGTTTTTCTGTCCAGTATGCAACTGTCTGTTCCAGTGTGGATTGGTCTATGGTGTCTATCTTGTTAATGATAAGGAAAACAGGTACTTTGCTGTTTTCTATCTGACGGTAAAAAGATTCGTCTTTGAGTTCTTTTTGTCCCGGTTCTACCAAAAACAGAAGAATATCAGCATCTTCAAAGGCACTTTTAACAAAATCCATCATGCTTTCTTGGAGTTTGTAGGCAGGTTTTATAATGCCCGGAGTGTCGCTTAACACCACCTGAAAATTATCCCCACTTACTATTCCGAGTATGCGGTGGCGTGTGGTCTGTGCTTTTGATGTTATGATAGAGAGGTTTTGACCTACCAAGGCATTCATCAGAGTGCTTTTGCCGACGTTAGGATTGCCGATGATATTGACAAATCCTGACTTGTGTTTTTGTGTTTGTTCTTCCATAAGTGCAAAAGTAATGTTTTTATATAAAAATATGTGCCTTTTACTGTATCTTTCAGTGCAAAATATCGTTTTTTTCTGCATTTCTTAGTACCTTTGTCCCCAAAGGGATTGTTTTCATTTTGTTAGCAACACCCCTTAGATTATCAAACGTCAAAAAGAACAATAAAAAGACATAAAATGCTTAAAATAGGAGTTTTAGGAGCAGGACATTTAGGAAAAATACATATACGTCTTTTAGCACAAAGTGAAAAATATGAATTAGTAGGTTTTTATGACCCTATGACAGAAAATGCTAAGAATGTATCGCAGGATTTAGGAGTAAAGGCTTGGGATGATATCAATGCTCTTATAGACGCTGTGGACGTTGTAGATGTGGTTACCCCTACTACTCACCATTTTGAGTGCGTGATGTCTGCCATTGAAAAAGGCAAACACGTATTTGTGGAGAAACCTATAGCTTTTTCCATGGAGCAGGCTCAAAAAATGATAGATGCCCTTCATGATAAAGGTCTTAAAGGTCAGGTAGGTCATGTGGAGCGTTTTAACCCTGCTTTTACCGCTGTTCGTCCTTTTATAAACAAGCCTGCTTTCATAGAGGCTCACCGATTATCAGAGTTCAACCCTCGCGGTACAGACGTGCCAGTGGTTTTAGACCTTATGATTCATGATTTGGATGCTATACTCTCCATAGTGGATTCTCCTGTAAAGACTCTTACAGCCAGCGGAGCGTGCGTTATAAGCGACACCCCAGATATAGCAAATGCTCGTATAGAGTTTGAAAACGGATGCGTGGCTAACCTTACCACCAGCCGTATTTCTATGAAAAATATGCGTAAGACTCGCATTTTCCAACGTGATGCATACATAGCTGTCAATTTCCTCAAAAAAGAAGCTGAGATATTCCGTATGCACGATGCTCCTGCCAATCCAGACCCTTATTCCATGATACTTACCAATGCTGAGGGCAAAAGCAAGCAGATAGTCTTTGACAAGCCTGAGGCTCCACAAAACAATGCCATACTTGATGAATTGGAAACATTTGCCATGGCAATAAAAAACGACACTACCCCTATCGTTACTTTTGAAGACGGTACCCGTGCCTTAAAAGTAGCTCTGGATATAGTGAGAGACATAGACCTTCATGTTTCAAAAATAGAAAAAGCAAGAAACATCTAATAAAATGAGAGTAAAAAACACTGCAAAACATATAAATATCATAACTCTTGGTTGTTCCAAAAACCTTTGCGATAGCGAGGCTATGGCAGGACAACTAACTGGGCAGGGATTTTCTGTGTCCCACGAAGGCGAAGGTGATATTGTGGTGATAAACACTTGTGGTTTTATAGGCGATGCCAAAGAAGAAAGCATCAATGCCATTTTAGAACAGATAGACCGAAAAAAGAAAGGACAAGTCAGCCGAGTGTATGTAACAGGATGTCTTGCACAGCGTTATCGCTCTGAATTAGAAGAATCTATCCCAGAGGTAGATGGTTATTACGGTGTGAAGGAAATGCGAGAACTGCTCATGACTCTGGGTGCTGACTATAAAAAAGAGCTGGTGGGTCAGCGTCTTTTATCCACT
>JAQUTH010000051.1 GCA_028709885.1 Flavobacteriales bacterium | reverse complement strand
CCACAGTGAGTAACGACGTTTTGGCTTCACAACCTTCCATGATAGCCACGCAAGCTATTCAAGGAAAAGTAGCTGGTGTGCAGATAGTCAATACTGGTGCGCCAGGGTCTGGACCTCAGGTACGCATACGTGGTACAGGTACTCTTCTTGGAGGGGCAGACCCTCTTTATGTGGTGGACGGGGTGCTTACTACTGATATCAGAAATATCAATAACTCTGACATCAAATCAGTAGAAGTACTCAAAGACGCATCATCGGCAGCTATATATGGTGTGCGTGGAGCCAATGGAGTTATCATCATAACTACTTACCGCGGAGAAGAAGGCAAACCAAAAGTGTCCTATAATATGTATATGGGATTCAATGCTGTTCAAAACAAAGTAAAAATGGCGGATTCTTACCTTTTTGAACAGTATACCAACGAAGCATTGGATTACGAAGGACAAGAACCCCTTTTTGACCTCTCAAAGCCAATAGAGTACAACACCGAATGGCTGGATGTGATTACTCGCAAAGGGCAGTTGCAGGAGCAAAACGTATCCGTTTCTGGTGGTAATGATATAGCTAAATATTACGGAAGTGCAAGCTTTTATAAAAACAATGGCATACTCTCTACCAATGCTTATGAGCGTCTGACGGTGCGTCTTTCCAATGACATTACTCTTTCCAAACATTTTGAAATGGGTATGAACATAGGACTATCTACTTTTCGTAGTGCCAACGCTCCATATTCAGCATTTACTGCTGCTTACCGTGCTGCACCAAACCTGCCTGCACAGTATGATGACGGTACTTATTCTTATTTTCAGCAGGGGAACGTGGGGAACCCTTTGGCTATAATCAATTACACTAATGACACAGGACGGGGAACGAGGATACAAGGAAATGCTTACATAGTGGTAAAACCTTGGATAAAAGGACTTTCGTTCCGCTCCCAAATATCGGTGGATTGGAGTGCCAATAATGGAGTAAATTACGCTCCACAGTACACCGTAAGCTCACAACAGAAAAACGAAGTATCTACTTTGTCATTGTCAAAAGACAAATACGCCACATGGATATGGGACAACATATTTACTTATGACAGCACGTGGGCTAAAAATCGTATGACTGTAACCTTGGGTATGACAGCAGAGGAACAGTCTTCTACATCTTTGTGGGGTTCAAGACAGAATGTTCCGCCACAGGAAAATTACTGGACACTATCCTTGGGCGATATATCCACCGCGCAGAACAGCAGTGGTAAGGCTCTGATGAAACGCGCATCGTACTTGGCGCGTGTATTTTACAGCTGGGATGATAGATACCTTATAACAGCCACAGCTCGTGTGGACGGTTCATCTCGTTTTCCTTCATCTAACAGATGGGCGTTTTTCCCGTCGGTGGGTGTGGCATGGAGAATGACACAGGAACCATTTTTCAAAGATAGCCGTATTATTTCCAATATGAAACTACGTGCCAGCTGGGGTGTACTGGGCAATGATGCCATAACATCCGATGCTTTTTTGTACACCATAAACAGTGGACTTTCCTATGTGCTGGGAAAAGACCAGTATGTGGTGCCGGGTGGTACTGTTACAGATGTTAAAGACCCAGACCTCAAATGGGAAAAAACGTCTGAATTTGATGTGGGAGTAGATTTTGGATTTTTCTCAGACCGCTTGTGGGGTAGTGTGGACGTTTATATGAAAAAAACACAAGACGCTCTGATATACGCGCCAGTGGATGCTGTTTTTGGAGACCCTGACGGTGCTTATCTTACCAACAAAGCAGACATAACCAATTCTGGATATGAACTTACCATAGGGTGGAATGACCAGACGGGCAAAAACTGGAAATACAACATTTCCTACAACATGACATACAACAGAAATAAGATAACAGCCATATCGGACGGGTTACCTATCATAAGTGGAGCGTTGGGCAACGGGCAGTCAGTAACCCGCACGCAGATAGACCAGCCAGTGGGTGCTTTTTGGGTGTATCAGACAGATGGTATTTTCCACACTCAGGCAGAACTTGACCAGTGGATAGCAGACGGAAACCCTGTGGTTTCTGGTACAAAAGTGGGAGACCTCAAATACATAGACCGTAGCGGTAATGGCACTCTTGGCGATGAAGACAAATATTGCCCCGGAGCTTACAGTGCGCCATGGGTTATGGGACTAAACGTGGCTGTGAATTACCGTCAGTGGGACTTTGCGGTAGAGCTTTACAGCGTTATGGGTAACAAAATATATAACGGCAATATGGCTCTTCGTTTTGGTAATGAAAATATACAAGAAAGCCTGAAAGACCGTTGGACAATAGATAATACACAGACCAACACCCCTCGTGCGTCCAACACTGTACCTTTGGCAAGTGATTATTACGTTCATAGTGGCAGTTTCTTAAAACTAAACACTGTAACTGCTGGTTATACTTTGCCAAAGAAAATAACAGAAAAAATGAAAATGTCCCGTTGGCGTTTTTATGTATCGGCACTAAACCCTTTGGTACTGAAAAAATACAACGGATATTCGGCTGAATTACCCTCAGGAACACTCAATTCTGGTGTGGACTTAGATGCTTACCCACAAATGGCATCTTATCTTTTTGGTATGAACATTAACTACTAAGGCTATGAAAAAAAGACACATATTTTTTATCTCAGTGGTCTGTATGCTCAGTGTGGCAGGATGTACAGATGATTTTTTGGACGTACCACCACAAGGACAACTAACACCATCGGACTATTTTTCTTCATCATCGGATGCGTCTACCGAAGTGGTAAATGCGGTGTACAACGCTCTTTTGCAGACAAATGTACACGGTTTCCCATGGTTGGGAGTGGCGAGTATTACATCTGACGATGCCGATAAAGGCTCTTCACCAGGAGACACAGGTACGGATAAAAACCTTCTCAATAATTTTACCTTCACACCAGAAGCGGTATCTTTTGACAATGTTTGGGAGGGAAATTACATAGGTGTGATGCGTGCCAACTACGCTCTGAACACTATACCAAATCTTACCGTAGAGGCATCACTAAAAAAACGTCTTATAGGCGAGGCTTCATTTCTAAGGGCGTATTTTTATTGGAACTTGGTGCGCTGTTTTGGCGGAGTGCCACTGATAACCTTTGTCCCAGACCCCTCTAATGAAGCACAAAAAGAACTATCTCGTACCCGTGCCACAGCAGATGAGGTTTATGCGCAGATAATTTTAGACCTTTCTACCGCTGTTGATTCACTCACTACTCTTTCTGAATTGCCAGAATTAGAGTTAGGACGTGCCACCAGTGGAGCGGCTTTGGGGCTGAGGGCAAAAGTCTATATGTACATGGGAGAATGGGAAAATGCAGCAGCTGATGCTCGTTCTGTTATAGCTCAGGGAGAATACTCTTTGGATACCCCGTATGAGAATATATGGCGTGAAGTAGGAGAAAACTCATCTGGTTCGCTCTTTGAAGTACAGTGTAGAGGGCTTACCCCAAATACAGCCATAGGAGGTTTTACAGAAACGCAGAGCATACGTGGACAGTTCGGTTGGGGATTTAACACGCCAACGCAAGACCTTTGGGACGCTTATCCTTCTGGGGATACGCGAAGAGCGGCTACTTTTATTGTACCTTCTGAAACATTATGGGACGGTGTGGTGGTTATTTCCAATACCGAAAACCCTTATTACAACTACAAGGCTTATGTTTCCCGTACCAAAGAAACGTACAATGGTGATGCTTGGCAGACCAATAAAAACTACCGTGTGCTTCGTTATGCCGATGTGCTGCTCATTCTATGTGAGGCATTATACCATACAGACCCATCAAGTGCAGATATTTACACATATCTGAGTCAAGTGAGAGAGCGTGCAGGTCTGTCATCGGTTACATCTGCTGATTTTTCTTCTCAGCAGGCACTTTTAGATGAAATACTATTGGAACGTCGCCTTGAATTGGCTATGGAAAATGACCGTTTCTTTGACCTTATCCGTCAAGGGTGGCAGTATGATTCGTCAATTCCTATTTTGGCTTTGGGTGTAAATAAAAATAAGGATTCTGAGTTTTTGTGGCCAAAGAATGCTCTTTTCCCAATACCGCAAAAACAGCGTCAGTTATCAGGTGGTTTGCTTACGCAAAACCCAGGGTATTAAGATTATTTGTAATAAAACAAGCCTCCGCAAAGCGGAGGCTTGTTTATGTTATTTCTTTCGTTTGGCTTTTTCTACCAAGTCCAGTTCATCTACATTTACACGGGTGGTGAACCAGCCGTAATCTACCGTAGCTATACCTTTTTCTATCTTGTCTATAACACCTACCGAATATCCACCTTCCAAACGGACACGGTCTGCTACACCCAAAGGGACGTTAAGTTTTGTTTTTTCTACCTCTTGGACTCCTTCGGCAGCTTTTTCCTCACGGATAGGTTCTATTTCTTTTTGTATTTGAGCTTCCAGTTTTTCCTCTTCTTCTCTTTGATGACGTAACTGCTCAGCCATAGCGCGACGTTCTTTTTCTTCGGCACGTTTGCGCTGTTTTTCATCCTCCAAAGCCTTGGTTTTTTCCTTTTCTTTGATGCGGGCGTTTACCTTTTCGGCTTTTTTGGCATTTTCTATCTCTATCATCTTCATTACCTGAGTGATGAGGTCTTTTTTGTTAGTTTTCTTAAAGAAATACGCGTCGGCAAGAGCTTCCATTTTTCGTCCTACTTGTATCTGTTTGACATTACGGTCATAGAGTTGTTGGTAGGATTCCAGTTTGGAAGATATTTTTTCGTTGGTCTTTTCCAATGCCTCGGCATGATAAGATGCTTTTTTCTGCGCTGTGGTGAGGTTTTTACTCTGCTCTACTATATTAGATTTTTCTTTTTGCAAAGAGGCAATAGTGCGGTCAAGGACTATCTTGTCGTGTTCAACGCGTTCTTTGGCTCGGCTTATCAACTCTTTTGAAATGCCGTTCATCTGCGCCACTTCAAAAGTGAAAGAACTACCCGCTTGCCCTACAAACAGACGGTACAACGGGCGTAATGTGTTTTGGTCAAAGAGCATGGAAGCATTTACAGCCTCTGCCATATCCTCTACCAGTAGTTTTATGTTGGTGTAGTGCGTGGTGAGTACTCCGTAGGCTCCTTTGTTGTAAAATTCTTCCAAGAAAACAGCTGCCAATGCGCCACCCAAGTCAGGGTCGCTACCAGTTCCAAATTCATCTATGAGAAAAAGAGTTCTGTTGTTGCATATTTTGAGAAAACCAGCCATGTTTTTCAATCGGTATGAATATGTAGAAAGGTGGTTTTCTATGGATTGGTTGTCTCCTATGTCTGTTATTATATTTTCAAAAAGACACATGGTACTCTCTGGGTTTACCGGCACGAGAATACCACATTGGAGCATTAGCTGCAAAAGTCCAACAGTTTTCAGGGTGATACTCTTTCCTCCTGCATTGGGTCCTGATATGGCTATTATACGTCGCTGTGGGGTAAGGACTATGTTCTGTGGAAAAGTCTGTCTGCCATCGGCTTTGTTTTGCAGAAAAAGAATAGGGTGGTAAGCCTCTTTGAGGTTCATTTTAAGACTTTTGCTCATCTTAGGAAGGCAAGCATCTATGCTCTGGGCGTAGCGTACTTTGGCTTGGATGAGGTCTATCTCGGTGAGGAGTTTTTGACTACCAGCCAAAAGAGTAGCGTGAGGGCGCAAAAGAGCTGTCAGTTCATGCAAAATGCGCTGTATCTCTTCTTTTTCCTGCACCTGAGCATCGGCCATTTCACGTGTTAGGCGAGCGGTACTTTCAGGTTCTATAAATACTATGCTGCCTGTTTTAGATGTGCCACAGAAGCTACCAGCTACTTTTTTGCGGTGCATGGCAGAAACAGCCAATACACGGCGATGGTCTGCTACGGATTCCCCGATGTCATCCAAAAGACCTTCACTGCGGTAACGTGCCATTTCAGCATTGAAAATACGGTCTATATTACCACGGATAGATGCCATGGTACGGCGTATCTGTTCCAAAAGAGGCGATGCGGTGTCTTTTATAACGCCGTCATGTTCCATGATTTTCCAGACTGGTTCTGTTATGGCGGTGGTGTATTCTACGTTTTTAAGTTTTTGGAGTAGGTATGGGTAAAATTCAGCGTAACGGTTTAGATACTGTATTATGGCATTTGTCTTTTCTGAAATATCAGCTAAACGCAAAAAAGCCTCAGTGGATAGTGTTGCACCTTCAACGGCTAACATCTTGATGTCATCATCAGCCGATGTGAATTCAGAAGACGGAAAAACGTCACTGCCTCCACCACGGAGATATTCATCCGTCTGACGCAGTTCTGTACCCAAAGCACCATAATTTTTATATGGACGGATACGCATACAGAGTGCACGTCCTTTGTCGCTACGGCAGTATGAGTAGATGGCTTGTTTTACTTTTTCCAGTTCTAAGTCATCTATGCTGTGTTGGTCTATCATGGTGGGTTAAAGTCTTTTTGGGTATGGGGAGATTATAGAAGTTTAGGGTTGTTGTGATGGCGGTTGTGGTCTCTTTGACTTTTGAGAGCCATTTTTTTATCAAAAGCCTCTTGAAGGTCTATGCCTGTTTGGTTGGCAAGGCACAAAACGACAAATACCACATCAGATAATTCTTCGCCGAGGTCTTTGGCTTTGTCAGATTCTTTTTCGCTCTGTTCACCATACCTTCTGGCTATGATGCGCGCTACTTCACCTACCTCTTCGGTTAGTTGTGCCATGTTGGTCAATTCGTTAAAATAGCGCACACCGTGTTCTTTTATCCACTGGTCTACCGCTTTCTGAGAGTTTTTTATATCCATTTTTGTTATTTTCTATATTTTAATGTAAAATAATAATGTAGATATTTCTTTTTTCTATATTATTGATTACCTTTGAATATGGTATTGTTTATCACAGTACAAAGTTATGATTTTATTTGTGCACTGAGGAAAAAATAATAACACCAAAAGAAAAAATGGATAGCGTAAGACTTAAAAAGATAGAAAGCCTCTTAGGAGAAGAATTTAGTGAATTGCTACGTGTGTGGGCGAAGGAAAATATGTCAGGGGTACTCATTAGCGTTCCAAAGGTGAATGTAACGCCAGACCTATCTATATCCCGTGTGAATGTGAGTGTTTTTCCAGTAGATAAAAAACAAGAAGTATTGAAAGCCTTGAAAGAAAATACATCGCTTTTCCGAGGGCAACTTGGCGATAAAGTACGCCACCAGCTACGCAAAATACCGCAAGTGATATTCTATCTTGATGAAAGCGTAGAACAGATAGAAGCCATAGAAAAAGCTCTACGTGGCGAAGGTGAAAACCCAATCAAAAAGTAACATATTCTCCATAAAGCACTAATAACTTATCTGCTTGATAACGACTATTCCAACATTTATAGCCCATAGGTACCTCACGTCGGTAGGAAAAAAATCTGCAGTAGGTATAATAACTGTCATTTCCATCTTTGGAGTAGCAGTAGGAGCATTTGCTATGTTTGTAGTGTTATCCGTCTTTTCAGGACTCAGAGATGTGAACGAGCAGTTTATGGGTACTATGGACCCTGCCCTTAAAATAACACCGTTGCAGGGAAAAGTTTTTACAGCTTCACATACTTTTCTGGACAGTATAAAAAATAACAGTGATGTCAGTGCGGTGAGTTGTGTTCTTCAAGAAAAAGCATTTGCTCAGTACCGTACAGCCGAGACCATAGTGAGAATAAAGGGAGTGGATGAAAATTATTCCTCTGTGGTGCCTCTGGACAGCACTCTGGTAGCTGGGCATGGTATAGAGTTGTGGACAGATGAAGATTATACAGGACAGGCACTTATGGGGATGCATTTAGCTTACACTTTGGGTGTTAATGTTATGGATATGTTCACGCCATTGCATGTGTATGTGCCTACTGGAAACACAGATGTGTCAGCTGTTTCTACTCTGTTTAAAAGTGTGGATATACGCCCAGTTGGGGTTTTTTCTCATAAGGATTATGATGCAACGTATGTCATAGCGCCTATAAGTGTGGTAAGACGTCTTCTTGGTAGAACAGAGGATGAGGTATCCTCTGTGGAAATATCTCTAAAAAAAGGAGTAGATGCAGATAAAACAGCACTTGCTCTTCAAGATGTTTTAAAAGGCAAAGGATTGCAAACTAAGACTTTGGCACAGCAACAAGAAATGATGTACCGTATAATGAATACAGAAAATGTGGTGCTGTATTTTATCTTTGCCTTGATAATAGCCATTGCGCTTTTCAATGTTGTGGGAGCGGTGGTAATGCTGATAATAGATAAAAAGGATAATATCCGCACTATGTGGGCTTTGGGCCTAAGTATTAGTGATATACGTTCAGTATTTATCCGCGAAGGAATGATGACAGTGGCTGTTGGTGCTGTTATAGGTTTGGCGCTGGCGGTGGTATTGGTGTGGATGCAGGCTGAATACTCAATAGTGATGATAGAGGGTAATATGAATATACCATACCCAATAAAACTCACATTTTTCAATGTTTTAACGGTGATATTCACTATTTTTATATTAGGATATGTGGCATCTGTTCTGTCGGTAACTGGGATAAAGTCATTTTTCAAAGAGTAGATATCATGACAACCAAAAAAAGGAATGAAGAGGTGTCAAAAGCGTACACTCTTGGTGTGATAGGTGAGAATGAGGCTACGGATTATCTTTTGAAGAAAGGTTATTCTATACTTGGGCGCAGAGTTAGAGTGTCTGGCATAGAGATAGATATAATAGCTATGGATGATGATGTGTTGGTGTTTGTGGAAGTCAAAACGCGCAGTACAGATTTTTTTGCATCGCCAGAGAGTGCAGTAGACTTGAAAAAACAACACAGAATGATATGTGCAGCGGATTATTATGCCAGAGCTAACAACATAAATGCGGAAGTGCGTTTTGACATCATAGCGATAGTACAAAATGCAGATACTAAAAATTTAAAACACATAAAAGGAGCTTTTTCACCTTTTGTATAAAACTGAACACAATGAATAGCAAAGAACTTTTACCTTCGGATAAAAATGTAATCCATGGTAAGCTAAAAAATGGAGTAACGTACTATCTCCGTCATAATGCTACCCCAAAAGGTAAGGTGGAGATGCGTCTTGCTGTAAACGTTGGCAGTGTTGTGGAAGAAGAAGATGAAAGAGGGTTGGCGCACTTTACAGAACACTTGGCATTTAAGGGGACTGATAATTTTCCAGATACAGAAATTGTAAAACAGTTGGCAGACCTTGGTGTGGAATTTGGGTCAGATCTCAATGCTTACACGGGTTTTGATAAGACTGTTTACATCATACCGATAGCGTCTGAGCATATGGAAAAAGGTATGCAGATACTCTCTGATTGGGCATTTGGGATACAGATGACAGAAGAAAGTGTCCAGAGTGAACGAAGCGTCATAATGGAGGAAATGCGCACGAGTCAGGGAGCAGATGAACGCCTTAGAAATAAATGGTTTCCTGTGGTTTTTCGCGGGTCTAAGTATGCCCAAAGAATGCCCATAGGTCTTGCCGATGTGGTAGAAAATACTCCTGCGGCTAAGATAAAAGAGTTTTATAAAAAATGGTATCGTCCAGATACGGTGTCTGTTATAGTGGTTGGAGATGTAAATACAGATGAGGCATTGGATATGGTGAAAAAGTATTTTTCCAATGAGAAAAAAGTAGAAAAGCCACATAAGAGATTTTTAGAAAAAATACCATTCAATGATGCAGTGCGGGTAATGGTGATGACAGACCCTGAGAGCCAGTACGATGTGATAAGAATAGTGCATAAAATGCCAAAACTGGATTTGCATACAGTGGATGATTTTAAAAAATATCTTCTCTGTCGTCTTCACACCGTGCTTTTATCAGCACGCTTAAAGGAACTAAGCCAAGGCTCATCGCCGTATTTTCTGTATGCTTCTGCCACATATAACAGAATAGTGCATACTACTGACGGTTTTGTTGTATTTGTGGTGTGTGAAAAGGGAAAGGTAAAAAGTGGTTATAAAAAACTCTTTTCGTTGCTCCGTTCGCTGAAAAAACTTGGCTTTTTACCCTCGGAATTTGAGCGTGGAAAGGCTGCTTTTTTAAATACATTGGCTACCAAATACTCAGAAAAGAACAAGACTGAATCCAAAGAGTATGCCAATGAATATATCATGCACTTTACCGATGAATTTCCTTTTCCAGGCATAGAATATGAATATGAATTTGTTAAAAAATATTTCAAAACTCTTACATTAGAGCAGATGAATACCATGCTTCAAAGTCTGATAATAAAGGATTGGACTGTTATGGTGGCAGGCAATGAAAATAACAAAGATGATTTCCCCACAGAAGATGAACTGCTTTTGGAACTAAAATCGCTTCCAAATATTCCAGTCAAGCAGTGGGTAGATAAAGAAGTACAGCGTGATACTTTGGTGGAAAAACTACCAAAAAATGGAATTGTAAAAAGTATTTCGGATGTTAAAAACACGCAGGTAAAAGTAGTAGAATTTGAATCTGGTGTGCGTGTCATTCTCATGCCAAATGCTCACAAGGCAGATGAGATAGTTTTTTCTGCTATACGCAAGGGAGGTTATAGCACGCACAATGATTATATATCCTCTTTTTTCTCTACCAAGGCAGCCGAAGAAAGCGGAGTGGGAGAGCTTAGCAAAGTGGAATTGATGAAATATTTGGCAGACAAGACAACTTATGTATGTATGTCTATATCCTCTTATCAAGATTCGCTTTCTGGTTACAGCTCCATGAAGGATATAAAAACTTTTTTTGAGATGATATATCTCAGATTTACAAATCATAAGATAGACCAAGATGTTTTTGACACAGTGGTTAGAAATGATTGCAAGATAACAGCTTCTGCTTTGGATGACCCTCAGGAGTATTTTTCAGACTGTATTAAAACCATAATGAGTTGCTCAGACCCTCGTGGAGACCAGTTTACACCACCATCGGAACTTGAAAAAGCTAATTATGATTCTGCTTTGGATATATTAAAAGCTAATTTTTCTCATGGGGAAGATTTTACTTTTGTCTTTGTTGGTAGTTTTACGGTGGATGAAATATTGCCTTATCTTGAACAGTACATAGCTCCTTTGGGTAAAAAACGCGCTAAGTCTGAATATAAAGACATGGGCATACGTCCACCAGTGGGGCGTTTTGAAAAGACGGTATATAAAGGGTTAGACGAAAAATCAATAACAGCACTCATTTTTGACACGCCAAAAGAATATACGGTGGAAAGAGCTACTGCTTTTGCCGCTCTGGGAGAAGTATTAAAAATAAGTCTTACTCGTCGTTTAAGACAAGATATGGGAGCTGTGTACGGTGTGGGAGTTAATGCAAATTATATCCGAGTGCCTTATCAGCATAGTAATCTAACAATAACTATACCTTGTTCTCCTGAAAATGTAGATGTTTTAGCTTCTGTCGTTTTAGACGAAATAAAGAAAATACAAACTGAAGGTCCCCAGCAAGAAATAGTCCAAAAAGTAAAAGCTACACGCGATGAACGCTTAAAAGGCTCTTTGCAGACAAATAGGTTTTGCATGATGCAACTTCTTCGTTTTGACTTTTTTAATGACCCATTGGAACGTTTGTCTACACTTAAAGAT
>JAQUTH010000168.1 GCA_028709885.1 Flavobacteriales bacterium | reverse complement strand
GAGTTCAGACGTGTGCCCTTCCGATCTTAATGGTAACATTCGGCGGAGGCAGTGTAAAAAGAACGGAGTGTATGACCAAGTAAAACAAGCTCTCGCTGGACGAGACTTTGTAGAGTTTTGGGGAATAGAACCAAACCCTGCCATAGAAACCCTCCGCCGTGCCATATCATTGGGCAAGGAGAAAAAAGTGGACTTCCTTTTAGCCGTAGGCGGAGGTAGCATTATAGACGGGACAAAACTCATCTCCGCAGGACTTCTCTATGACGGCGACGCATGGGATTTGGTACTAAAAGGAGTATCCAAAAATACCGTCCCTATGGGTACTGTTTTGACCCTACCAGCTACAGGTTCAGAAATGAATAGCGGAGCAGTCATATCCAGACACGAAACGAAGGAAAAATACGCTTTTTACAGCAATTACCCAGTCTTTTCTATCCTTGACCCACAGGTAACGTATTCGCTGCCAGAACATCAGGTAGCGTGCGGACTTGCCGATACCTTTGTCCATGTTATGGAGCAGTATATGACCACCGCAGGACAGTCTCGCGTTATGGACCGTTGGGCAGAATCATTACTTAGCACCGTTATGGAAATAGCACCTAAGATAAAACAAAACCAACATGATTATGACCTAATGGCGGACTATATGCTCAGTGCCACTATGGGACTTAACGGTTTTGTGGCTATGGGCGTATCTCAGGACTGGGCTACTCACATGATAGGACATGAACTGACAGCTCTTCACGGACTTACACACGGAGCTACATTGGCTATTGTTTTTCCAGGAACACTCAGGGTTTTGCGCGAGCAGAAAAAAGATAAAATCCTCCAATACGCTCACAGAGTATTAGGCATAACATCTGGTACTGAAAATAAGCAGATAGAAGAGGCTATAAACCGTACCGAAGACTTTTTCCGCTCATTGGGACTGCACACACACCTTAGCGAGGAAAATATAGGCGATGACACCATAAATGAGATATACCGCCGTTTTTCTGTGCGAGGAGTTGCATACGGAGAAAATGCCAATGTTACGGCCGATGTAGCGCGCGATATTCTCAATGCCTGCAAATAAAATATAAATAACCATATTCAAAGGACTTGAAAACTAAAATCAAGTCCTTTTTTTTATACCTTTGTACTCCCAAGAGTAAAGAAATATAAAACAGATAAAAAAACCACATGAAATATACGCTCCGCATTTTTTCTAATTTAGGACATTTCAAAAAATGGATAACCCTCACTGTGGTGTTCAACATATTCACTGTGATATTCACCTTGGCATCCACATACGCGCTGGTGCCAGTGCTGAGCCTCATTTTTGGTGAGTCCGATAAAGTATATGAAAAACCACAATGGGTAATAGACGGCATTTCTGTGTGGCAGAGTGGTGGAATAAGTGGTGTGAAAGAATACGCCATGAACCTCTACGATTATTACATAACGTACTTCATGGGCGAAAATGGACTCATAGCAGTACTGTTTTGGGTGTGCTTTATGGGATTTTTGATGTTTGCATTCAAGAACGTATCGAGATACTTGGCAGGACTATTCCTTTCGTACATAAACATAGGAATAGAACAGCGCATCCGTCGTCAGGTACATGACAAGATATTATCGCTCAGCCTTTCATTTTTCTCAGAACAGAAAAAAGGAGACATTCTCTCCCGAATAACCAGCGACGTTACCGAAGTACAATGGGCTATTTTTTCATCCCTTTCTCGGGCTGTACAAGACCCTCTTATGATTATAGGTATTCTTATCTCTCTGGTGGTGATGAGTCCAAAACTGACAGTCTTTATAGTCTTTTTACTTCCATTCACAGCCTTTGCCATTACCCGAATAGGAAAATCTCTTAAAGAACCGTCAGCCAAAGCACGCACACGATATGGAGAACTCCTTTCAATGGTAGAAGAAGACCTATCAGGACTGAAAGTGATAAAATCTTACAATGCTGCCAAAATATCCAAAAAACGTTTTGACAACGTGAACGAAGGCTACTCACAACAGTTGGCACGCATATCTCGCCGTAGAGAATTGGCATCTCCTCTTAGTGAAATGGTAGGTTCTGCCATTATCATAGCCATAATAGGTTATGCAGGCGTTTTGATAGTCCGCGATAACGCTCTTAGCGCACCAGTTTTTATAGCATACATAGCTCTTTTTTACCAAATATTGCAGCCATGTAAAAACATAGCCCTTGCCTTAGCAGATATGAAGCGAGGTGAAGCAGCTGCTCAGCGTATTTACGAGGTTATAGATGCTCCTATCACTGTGAGCGATGTCGTAGATGCACTTCCTAAAAAATCTTTTGACAAAGACATCATTTTTGATAATGTGCATTTTTCATATCCAGATGAACCTTCTGGAAAAGAGGCTGTAACAGGTTTTTCTCTCCATGTGAAAAAAGGAAAAATGGTGGCATTGGTAGGACAGAGTGGTAGTGGAAAAAGCACCATGACTAACCTTTTGTGCCGTTTTTACGATATCAACAGCGGTAGCATAATCATGGACGGACATGATATACGCCAGTATAATTCAGAGGATTTGCGTTCTTTGTGCGCTCTGGTTACTCAGGATTCTGTCCTTTTCAACGATAC
>JAQUTH010000167.1 GCA_028709885.1 Flavobacteriales bacterium | reverse complement strand
AAAAGATAGATGATTTATCAAAAAATAATTATATTTGCATCACCGTAGATGTAAAAAAGCAACTTGCCAGTTTTTTAAATCTTACTTCTACCACATAAATCCCAATATTTTTGTAGAAAAAGTCACCACAGCATTTAAATCTATGCTATAAGGTGTAAAAATAACCCCTTTTTATATCAGTATGTTGGATATAAACGAAGTAATTGAAATGAAACTGCCCGAACTCCAAGAGTTTGCCGCCAGTGTTGGTATTCCAAAGTACCGAACGATGAAAAAAAATGAGCTAAGAGAACTCATTATAAAGTCTTTTGCCAAGAGCAACGATGCTCCTGCGCCCGTTTCTAATGACCAGACTCCTGCACCAGAGCCAAAGAAAAGAGGTAGACGCCCTAAAAATGCGAAAATGCCTGAGGTTTTGCCTGAACAAAATGTGGAAACAAACATTGCCCCAGAACCAAAATCACAAGAGCAGATACTACCAGAACGCAGGAAAAATATTCAAAAAATATCGGTAGAACAGCCCAACGCTACACCTACCGAAAACGCTGCTCCTAAACAACTATCCCAAGGACAGCTCATGGCGCTAAGAGCGCAGCAAGAAATAGCTCGCCGAAGAGCAGAAGCTCAGCAAAAAGCACAACAAACGCCATCTGCTCCCGCTTCTCAGCGTCCTGCTCCACAGCAGAACCAACGTCCGCAAAATAATCCTGCGCAACGCCCGCAGAACGCTTCGGTTTCTCAAAACCCAGCGACTCAGGCACAGACACAGTCCCAACCACAACCCCAACGAGGTAACGGATACTTATCTCCTGATTATGAATTTGAAGGGATAATAGAATGTGAAGGAGTGGTGGAAATAGGTACCGAAGGTTATGGATTCCTTCGTTCTTCGGACTATAACTATTTATCTTCACCAGATGATATTTACATCTCACAGAGTCAGATACGCCTTTTTGGTCTAAAAACAGGCGATACTCTTCGAGGAATAGTCCGCCCACCGAAAGAGGGAGAAAAATTTTTTCCGTTGGTAAAAGTGAGCCGCATAAATGGACGAGACCCTGCTTTTGTCCGAGACCGTATTGCTTTTGAGCATCTCACGCCTCTTTTTGCTGAAGAAAAATTTCGTTTGGCAGGGAAAAACGCTACTACATCTACCCGTATCATAGATATGTTCGCTCCGATAGGAAAAGGTCAGCGTGCTATGATAGTGGCTCAGCCTAAAACTGGTAAGACTATTCTTTTGAAAGATATAGCTAACGCCATAGCCGCCAACCACCCTGAGGTGTACCAAATAATGCTCCTTATAGATGAGCGTCCAGAGGAGGTAACAGATATGCAACGTGGTGTAAAAGCCGAAGTGGTAGCTTCTACTTTTGATGAGCCAGCAGAACGCCATGTACGTGTTGCCAATATTGTCTTGGAAAAAGCGAAACGTTTGGTTGAAAGTGGACATGATGTTGTAATTTTGCTGGATAGCATAACCCGTTTGGCACGTGCATATAATACTGTGTCCCCTGCCAGTGGAAAAGTCCTTTCTGGTGGTATAGATGCTAATGCTCTTCATAAACCGAAACGCTTTTTTGGTGCAGCCAGAAATATAGAAAATGGAGGTTCTCTCACTATAATAGCCACCGCTCTTATAGATACAGGTTCTAAAATGGATGAGGTGATATTTGAAGAATTTAAAGGAACGGGTAATATGGAGCTCCAATTGGATAGAAAAATAGCCAATCGTCGTATTTTCCCAGCCATAGACCTTATTTCTTCTGGAACACGTAGAGATGACTTGCTACTTTCCAAAGATGTTGCCAACAGAATGTGGATATTGAGGAAAATGTTGGCTGATATGAACTCTTTGGAGGCTATGGAGTTTATAAAACAGCGACTTGAAGGGACGCTAAACAATGAGGAATTTCTCATTTCAATGAATAGTTAGTAAATATAAATGTTAAAATTATTTTTTTTTGCTTTTAATAAATAATTTATATTACTTTTGTCTTGCTAAGTGAAATATACTTAAAAAAACAATAAAAACACGAGTTAAACATGAAAACAAAACTTACTTTACTAAAAAATGCTTTGTTCGTAGCCCTTGGAGTGTTCGCATTAACTTCTTGCAGCAAAGACCCTAGTGCTATGGCTTATGGTTACAAAGACCTTGCTGGTAACTTCAAAGATGGTACTACAAACTTCCGCCCAAATGGTTCAGCAGCTGCTCCTTATGGTGGAACAATGGTTACATACACAACTACCCCATTTACTGTTGAGGAAGCATCTGTAGCCGGAGGACAAGCTCTTCGCTTTATAGCTAACCACGACAGCTATACTGTTGACGTAACAGGTGTATACACTGAAAAGAAAGACATGATGGTCTTCAAAGCAACAGGTGTTAGATATACCCACAAAGGAATAGAATACACAGGTGACCTTATTGCAAAATGCAAACCAAACGGTATCAACATTGAAATAGGTAACTATACACCAGGAGATGCTCAACAAGGAGCTCTTTTCCGTTATAGCACTCGTTTCAGAGACACTGAGGTGGTTGAAGAAGCTGAATAAGAATTATAATATTCTCTTATAATAAAAAAAGCCGTCTCGTTAGCAACGGCCTTTTTTTT
>JAQUTH010000050.1 GCA_028709885.1 Flavobacteriales bacterium | reverse complement strand
TTTCGTCTATGGCAAAAACTATATGGTATGAATGTTACAGGGAAATACTCAGCTGTGAACAGATATATTACATGTTATCTAAGTATTTGAGCGTAAATGTTTTATCTGCGCAAATACGCTATGAAAACTATCATTATTATATTTTGCAAATAGATGGAAAAAATGCAGGCTATTTAGGCATACACGCAGAGAAAGACAGACTTTTCCTAAGCAAACTGTATATCTTAAAAAGTTTTCGTGGAGAAAAAATACCAACAAAAGTCATTTACTTTTTAGATGATTTTTGCAGAAAAAATAACTTAGAAAAAATATATCTCACTGTAAATAAATACAATACACATGCGTATCAAGTATATGAGCATCTCGGTTTTCATCAGACGGATACAGCTGTAACAGATATCGGCAATGGATATGTTATGGATGATTTTATAATGGAACGCACAGTAAATGAGGGAGTTGATGAAAAATTTATGCGTCGGGCTCTCACATTGGCACAAAAAGGAAAGGGAAGCACATATCCTAATCCAATGGTTGGAGCTGTTATTGTTTACCAAGGACAAATTATATGTGAGGGATATCATCACAAAGCAGGAGAGCCGCACGCAGAAGTTAATGCTATCAACTCATTGAAAGACAATTCTTTACTGCCTAAAAGCACCATATATGTAACATTGGAACCTTGCTCTCACTGGGGAAAAACGCCACCCTGTGCAGACCTAATACTGGAAAAGAAAATTCCACGTGTTGTCATAGGAATAAAAGACCCTTTTTCAGAGGTCAATGGGCAGGGTATCAGTAAGTTAAAAGGCGCTGGTGTGGAAGTAAAAGTAGGTGTTTTGGGAAAAGAATGTGCCGAATTAAATGAACGCTTTTTTACTTTTCATACCCATAAACGCCCTTTTGTTATCTTAAAATGGGCGCAAACGTCAGACGGATTTATTGATAAATTGAGGACTGATGCAGGTGTTTTACCAGAAAAAATATCAGGTGATAAAGCTCAAAAAATGCTTCACAAATGGCGTAGCGAGGAAATGGCAATAATAGTAGGCACACAGACAGCTTTTTTGGATAATCCACGTTTGGATGCACGTCTGTCCGAAAGTGGTAAAAATCCATTGAGAGTGATTTTAGATGTAAATAACAGAATACCAAATAATTATCATGTAAAAGACGGAGCAATACCTACTCTTATTTTCGCCTCTGAAAATGAGCCAAATACCGAAAATGTAAGTTACGTTCATGTTGAAAAAAATGAGAAAGTATCTCCTGAATTTATTTTGACTACTTTGTACAGTGCAGGTATTCAGTCTGTTATAGTGGAAGGCGGTGAAAAGTTGATTAGTTCTTTCATCAGTACAGGTCTGTGGGATGAAATGCGAGTTTTTGTCAGTGAAAATGAACTCAAAAGTGGAGTAAAAGCTCCCGTGATGCATGGTTTATTAAAACAGAAAGTCGCTGTGGGAGAGGATACTTTGCTGGTGTTTCAAAACAAAAAATAAAATGGCAGAAGATATAAAAGATACATATTTGACTGTATCACAGGTGCTTGACTCTCCTGCTTTGTTTAAGGATAAAGGCAGTAAGTTTTTTGCCTATGTGTATCCAGTTGAAAATGAGGAACAAGTGAAAGAGTATGTGCAGGTTTTGCGCGCTGAACATCATTCGGCGCGTCATTATTGCTATGCGTGGAGAATGGGAAAATTGGATTTTTCATACCGTGCCAATGATGATGGAGAGCCCTCTGCTACCGCTGGTGTGCCTATTTACAATCAAATTTTGTCTTTTGGTCTTACTAATGTTTTGGTGGTGGTGGTTAGGTATTTCGGAGGTACGCTTTTGGGTGTTTCCGGACTTATAAATGCGTATAAGACAGCTGCGCAAATAGCTCTATCAGAAGCCGTTATAGAGGAAAGAGTAGTTGAAAAAGATTTTACCGCAGATTTTGATTATCCACAGATGAGCGGTGTTATGAAAATAATGAAGGACTATGATTTGAGGGTTAGAAGTCAGGATTTTAATGTAAAATGCCATCTTCATTTCTCGGTTCGTCTTAGTCAGATAGAGAAAATAAAGACAGCATTTGAAGAGTTATATACAGTTAAACTGCTTGAATATTAGTAGTTTACTGGTCTGCTTCTACCCAAGAAACAACATTTCCTTTTCCCAGTCCAAGAGCATCTGAGGTGCCTCCTGGTAGTTCCAAAACATATTGCGCTGGTTCTAATGATGGACGCGATGTTTCGTCGTAAGGTTTTGCATTTTTTGCAATGCTTACTATTTTTCCTTCGCTATTTATGTAGATGATATCCAGAGATATACGCGTGTTTTTCATCCAAAAAGACTGCATTTCCTCTTTTGGGAAAATGAACAGCATACCTTGGTCTGATGCCAAAGTATCGCGGTACATAAGTCCCTGAGCGCGTTTTGTGTCGTTATCTGCTATTTCAATATTTCCTGTGTAAAGTAGAGCTCCCCCGGGATGCCCTTCGTAAATATTTACTACTCCCTGTGCTTTGAATGGAATATTTACGTGCGTAACTTGCTCATTATCTGCTGTTTTATTTTTTCTCATAGTAGCCAATGAAAAGAAAGACTGCATGATGTATCCTCCGATGAATACTACTATAAGTCCGATGGCTGTTATGCGTATCCAAACGCCTTTTGTGTTTCTTCGTTTACTCATTGTGTGTTATTTAGTTGATTTTCTGAGTTTTGAAAATATGATTAATGCTATTCCTGCTAAAATAAATGGTATTGAAAGGATTTGTCCCATATTTATGACCATATCATTTTCAAATGCTTCTTGGTTTTCTTTTACAAATTCTATCAATATTCTTATTGTAAAAAGGGCGATGAGGAATGTTCCAAAGATAAGTCCTTGATTTTTTGCCCAACCTTTTTTATAGAGCTGCCAAAGGATGAAAAATAGAATAAAGTAACCAAGAGCTTCATATATTTGGGCTGGATGACGTGGAAATGTCTCTCCCAATGCCTTGAAAATTACTCCAAATGAACCCTCAGTGGGTTTGCCTACGATTTCTGAATTGAAAAAATTACCTATTCGGATAAATGCTCCTCCCAGAGCCACGCCAATGACCATTCTATCCATTATCCACAGAAAAGGTTTTTTTATTTTTTTGGACAATAGAATCATGCTAATTACAATACCTATTGCTGCCCCGTGGCTGGCAAGTCCTGAGTAGCCAGTGAAACGGAATGTTGGCGAAAACTGAAATGGTAGTATCATTTCCAAAAGGTGGTCTTTGAAATAGCTCCACTCATAAAATATGCAATGTCCTAAGCGTGCGCCTATTAGCGTGCCTATAAATACATAAAAGAGAAGAGAAATAAGGTCATCCTCGCTCATACCGTCCTTTTTGGCTATTTTTTTCATAACCATTAGACCGAAGAAAAATGCGCAAAACCACATTATGGAGTACAGACGCAGTGTGTAAAATCCAAAATCAAAGCCCAGTGGTGGGTCCCATACTATTGTCAATGTTATCATGTAGTATATTTTTTTAACGCTAACAAATGTAATAAATATTGTAGATAAAAAGTGCATTTGACTATTAAAAGAAAAATAATAATACTTGAGTTTTTTCCAATAAAAAATGGGATAATTTAGTATATTTACAGCTATATTATAGTCATATATTGAAATGGAAAATAATTTATACGACCAGATACTCATTTTAGCTCAAAAAATATCAAATTCATCATATACGGATGCATCTGAAATATTAAAAATGTCGCGTGAAATGTATGAAAAGGCGACTATTTTCTCTTTTCTTTCAGAAAATGATATTGATAATAATGCCAAAACTATAACGCAGGAAGATATTTCCATGGTTGAAAATGAATGGCAGATATTAGAAAATGAGGCTGTTTTGGACGGTAAAAGAGATGTGGAAAATCATCAAGAGGTAGAAACAAAAAACGTAGACTTAGAGCCTTCTGCTCAGCTATTAAGTCAATCCACTCCAACTGAAAATGTAATAGAAGAAGAGCCAATAGATAAGGTAGAAAGTCCGCAAGAGACCTATTCGGAGGTAGTTTCAGATAACGCAATAAATGAAGATACCGTTCAGGACGAAGAGTCTTGTGATGATAAAGTAGCTGAAAAAGGCAAGAACAAACGCCAAAAACATGCCTTAAAAGTAGATGATACGTTGCAAAAATCTCTTTTTGACCAAGACCTTTTTTCTTCGGAAATAATAGGTTTTGACCCAGATGAAGATATTTTTGTTGAGGCCACCGAGGTTATAAAAGATGTCCCAGAGCCAGTATTGGAACATTCTGATGAAAAGCCTATTGAGAAAGATGCTACGGAAAAAATAGCACCTCAGACAGAACCTAATACCGAAGATTTACAGAAAGAAACTGTTACTGAGGAAGATACCGATAAAAAGAAAAAATCATTCTTTTCCATTACGCTGATAGATTCTCTGGATGATGAGTCTGAAAAAACAGATATTACAGAGGCAAAAATAGAGGAAAGTACAGTTGTGTCATCTGCAAATGGTGATAATGAGCCAGAAATAGAACCAAAATTAGAAACTCAAAGTCTTCCATCGCAAAATGTGCCTACTGTAAATGATGTGATAGGGAAGACAGATGAAAAGCCACATATCTCGTTAAATGAAGTTTTGTCATCTAAGAATATTGTTATTTCGCTTAATGACCGTTTGGCTTTTATCAATAATCTTTTTGACGGAGAAGTTGATGATTTTGAAAACACAGTGAAGTATGTATTTTCTCAACATAATGTAGATGTGGTGGTGGAGTATATTTCAGAGATAGTTAAGCCTTATTACAATAACTGGATAGAAAAGGAACAGTACGAAAAACGTTTTATGGATATTGTAATCAAATATTTCTCAGAGAATAAATAATGTGTCTATTTAAGACATTCTTATTATTTAAAATATAAAAGCCTCAGTTAAAAACTGAGGCTTTTTTATAGATAATGCTATATTAAGCTATTGTAACGCGAACGAAAGCTGTTAGCTTCAAGTCTTTGTTTACAGAAGATACATACTGTGCAACATTTTGTTTGCTGTCCATGATGTACTCTTGGTTTGCCAAAGTATTTTCCTTGAAGAATTTAGCAAGACGTCCTTTTGCTATGTTTTGAATCATAGCCTCTGGAAGGTGGGCTGCTTTTTCAGCTGAAACAGAAGCTATTATTTCTTTTGCTTTTGCTACATCTTCGGCAGAAATCCATCCTTTTGATACGTTGCTTTCCATATGCTCTTCGCTATCTACGTGAGCAGGGTTGATACCAGCTTTTTTCAATGCTACTTCAACGGCTTTTTGTACTTGCTCGGTCTTTGTTTTCTCAATAGCGACAGAAATTTCTTGGTCTATCACGTGTTGTTCAACAGCTGCCTCGTCCAATGCTATTGGATTCATGGCTGCTACCTGCATAGCTACATTGTGTCCTGCTTCTTTTGAACCTTCTACCTGAGCAGAAAGTCCTACAAGAGTGGCAAGTTTGTTTCCGTTGTGTATGTATGCGCTGACAAGAGTAGCAGATAGTTTTTTCATGCTGCTTATCTCTATTTTTTCGCCTATTACACCGGTTGGCTCTATCAATTTTTCAGCTACTGTGATGTTGCCGAAAGGTAGTTTTAGGAAGTCTTCCAATGTTTGAGCATCTGAATTTACAGCAAGTGTTGCAAATTCTTTTGCCAAAGCGATGAATGATTCGTTTTTACCTACGAAGTCTGTTTCGCAGTTAAGTGCCACGATAGCTCCTTTTGTACCATCTGCATTAACGGTAGCTATGACAGCTCCTTCTGATGAAGCGCGGTCAGCACGGTTTGCAGCTACTTTTTGACCTTTTTTGCGAAGCACTTCTACTGCTTTTTCAAAATCACCTTCGGCTTCTACCAAGGCTTTTTTGCAGTCCATCATGCCGGCTCCTGTTTGCTGGCGTAGTTTATTTACGTCTGCTGCGGTTATGTTTGCCATTTTTTGGATTCGTATTAAAGGTTAATGATTATTCTGCCTCTGGTGCTTCTTTTGCTGGCTCTGTTTCTTTTACAGGAGCAGCAGCTTCTTCTTTTTCTTCATCTTTCTGGTTCTTGCGGTCTGCAAGTCCTTCTATGATGTTCTGATAAAGGTAAGAAACGATTTTCTGGATAGATTTAGAAGCATCATCGTTAGCAGGGATAGCGAAATCAACAGAGTTAGGGTCTGTGTTTGTATCGCACATAGCGAATACAGGGATACCCAATTTCTGAGCTTCTTTAACTGCAATGTGTTCGTGCATAGCGTCCACTACGAAAAGAGCTGCTGGAAGGCGTGTCATGTCTGCTATTGAGCCAAGGTTGCGTTCAAGGTTTTCGCGGGTACGGTCTATTTGTAATTTTTCACGTTTTGAAAGTGTATCAAAAGTACCGTCAACTTTCATGCGGTCTATTGATGTCATTTTTTTGATGGCTTTGCGTATGGTTACAAAGTTTGTAAGCATACCGCCTGGCCAACGTTCAGTGATGTAAGGCATGCTCATCTTAGATGATAGGTCAGCTACGATGTCTTTGGCTTGTTTTTTAGTAGCCACGAACATGATTTTACGACCTGATGCAGCTATTTTTTTCATAGCTTCACCTGCTTCTTCCATTTTGATGGCTGTTTTGTGCAGGTCTATGATGTGGATGCCGTTGCGCTCCATGAATATATAGGGAGCCATCTTAGGGTGCCATTTGCGAGTTTGGTGACCAAAGTGTACGCCCGCATCAAGCAATTCTTGAATATCGATTTTTTGTGCCATTTTATTTAATAGTTTACCTTCTGTTAGCTTTAACTCGTGCAACGTGTAAGTAGCTCATTTTCATGCGGTCTTACCCGTTTGGATACTAAACTAATCTGCACTTATATAAGTAAGAGTAACAGAACTTTTTAATAATGATTTTAATTCTCCAAAAAAAGAACGAAAAATACCGATTAACGTTTTGAGAATTGGAAACGTTTGCGGGCTTTCTTTTGACCGAATTTCTTACGCTCTACCATACGAGGGTCACGTGTGAGAAGTCCGTCTGGTTTAAGCATTGGACGGTACTCTGGGTTTACTTCGCACAATGCGCGAGATATTGCCAAACGTACTGCTTCTGCCTGACCATTGACACCACCACCTGTTACGGTTACTTTTACGTCAAAAGTATCTTTGGTGTTGGTTAGCTCAAATGGTTGAGCAAGTTTGCCAAGTAGTATTTCTGTTTGGAAATACTGTGCTGCTGGGATTTTGTTTACCAGCATTTCGCCTTTGCCTTCGTTAAGAATGATGCGGGCAACGGCTGTTTTTCTACGTCCGATTGTTTGAATTGCTGCCATTACTTAAGGTCGTTAAGGTTGATTAATACTGGTTTTTGTGCTTCTTGCTGATGTTCTGCACCTGCGTAGATGTAGATGTTTTTCAACAATTTTGCTCCCAATGTGTTTTTAGGAAGCATGCCTTTAAGAGCAAAACGTACAAGACGAGTAGGGTCTTTTACCAATACTTCGCTTGCAGTAAGTGTTCTTTGTCCACCAGGATAGCCTGTGTAACGGGTGTATATTTTCCCGTCAAATTTCTTTCCTGAAAGAGCAATTTTTCCGGCATTAATGATAACGACGTTATCACCGCAGTCCATGTTAGGAGTAAAGCAAGGCTTGTACTTTCCACGGGCTATGTTGGCAACTTTGGAAGCCAAACGTCCAAGAACTTGACCCTCGGCATCTACCAAGACCCATTTCTTGTTGGCAGCTTCTGTGTTAACCGAAACTGTTCTGTAACTCAATGTGTTCATTACTGTACTTAAAATTGTTTAAAAATATTTCGATACCCCATTCTAATGGGAGTGCAAATTTACTGATTTTTTTGTCTTATTTCCTAATATGAAGAGCTTTTTTTTCTTCTCGGGCTCATTTTTGAGGCAAATGATTTTTTTCTACTTGATTATAAATCTTAATATATCATTTCCAAATGCCAGTATCATGATGAGCATCAAGATGATAAAGCCTGCCATTTGCGCATATTCCAATACTTTTTCAGATGGCTGACGGCGTGTTACCATTTCATAAATGATAAATACGGCGTGTCCTCCGTCAAGAGCAGGTATTGGCAGTATGTTTATCACTGCCAGCATGATAGATAAAAATGCTGTTAGTTGCCATATAGTCATCCAGTCCCAAACAGGAGGGAAAAGACTGCCCATAGTGATGACACTACCCACTTTTTTATATGCTTTTGTCTCTGGATTTACCAGTTTTTTCACCTGTCCCCAGTAGCTGACTATTTTTTCGCCAGTGATGCCAACACCGTGCCATAGAGCGGAGAAAAATCCGTATTCTACTTTTGTTACTTTGAAAACGTTGTCTTTTATCAGCTGTGCAGGTGCGGGGAAGGCTTGTATGCCTAAAAATCCGTCAGATGACACCTGTGCGCCTATAAATACAGCTGCTCCGTCTCGTTCTACTTCCAGCATGACATCTTTTCCGGCAAAAGATTTGATTATAGGTGCTGCTTGGTCATAAAATGGGGTAGGAGTACCTGAAATGGATTTTATGATATCTCCTTGAAGAAGTCCTGAATGTGCATTTATGGATGAGTCTGGCAGTGCCGCAACTATTAGAGGCAAACGTGGATATATGAAGAATGGTTCGTGATTTTCTCCAAATAGGTCTATGTAATCCACTGGTATATCCAGAGTTATCTCTTTGCCGTTGCGTAGGACGGTTACTTGATTTCCCAGTAGGAGCTCATTGTAAATGTCAAAAAATTTGTCTGTTTTTTTGCCGTCCACAGCTATTATTCGGTCTCCGTTTTCAAGTCCTATTGGTTTGGTCAATGTGCTGTCTATGACCATGATACCGTCTTTTACGTCCTCAGCAGCTATGTACGTTTCTCCTTTTGAAAATATTATCATGGAGTAGATGACCCATGCCAAAAGCACGTTCATAACCACGCCAGCCACTATTATGACAAGGCGTTGCCATGCTGATTTGCTGCGGTATTCCCATGGTTGAGGGGCTTTTTTGAGAGCTTCTGTGTCCATGGATTCGTCCACCATGCCTGCTATTTTGCAGTATCCGCCCAGTGGTAACCAGCCGATGCCGTACTCTGTTTCGCCTATTTTCTTTTTGAAAAGAGAAAAATATGGATTGAAAAATATGTAGAATTTATCCACCCTTGCACCGAATATTTTAGATGCTATGTAGTGCCCAAATTCATGTATGGTTACCAAAATGGTAAGAGAAAAAATAAATGCTAAGACTTTGATTAGTATATCCATTCTTTGATGTTTTTGTTTGCTTTTTTATGTGGCTAAATGCTGTTAAGAGTGCAAAGGTAAGCTATTTTTCTGTTGTTTTTAGTGAAAATGCTCTACTATTGTCAATTCTTTGAGGTATTCTAATGAACGTGGGGTGCGAAAATCAGCCACGTGCAGTGAAAAGTACGTCATGATGATGTGCCAGAGTTTTTGCCAGTCCTTTTCATTTGAAAAAACGATGTCTTTTTCGTTATCGGTAAGAGAAAAGAAAAGCACAGAGTTCATAGGTGTTAGAAAAAACTTATGCAGAGGTTGACTGTGGACAAAAACGCCTTCTACCATGTCAAAGTATTTGCCAGAAAAATCATCTGTTACAGATGGCTCAAAACCCAAAATACGACATAGGTGATAGCTAAAACGCATACACAGAAACGTGTCCGATGATGTGTGCAGTAGTTCTATAAATGTGCGCAAGAGTGTGTATAGAGGTGCGTCGTTTTGTTCGCCGCGGATAACAGAACGAGTTAGTTCGCAGATAAAAATCATTTGCGCCATGCGAAAAGGAGAAAGAGTGGTGTTTATTACCGAGGATAAATCTATCGATATTTCCTTTATAAATGGAAGTATTTCAGTGCGTGTAGGGTGGTAAAGAGTGATGGTTATTTCTCTCCCTATTTCAGTTTCTGCGCTGTGTATTTGTGTCTTTTTTCTATTGATACCTTTATATATGGCATTGACTATTCCTGTGGGTGTCAGTACGCTAAGTATCACACCGTTACTCTGGTAAAGGGTGGATGATATTATGATGCCTGTGGCAGTGGTCATCGTCCTACTTTTTCAAGTTGGGAGTCTAATATATGGAACACTTGTGCTTTTAGAGCTTCTTTATCTTCTATGGTCATGCCTTTTGTCTCTATCGGATTGTCTATCACGGCGCGCAGAAGACCGGGATGTCCAGTTAATACATCGGAAGGAAATAATGCGCAGTTATCCAAAAAAGTAACAGGCAGGATAGGTATTCCACAGTCTATTGCCAAAACGAATGCTCCGTCTTTAAATGGCATAAGCCGACGTGTATGGTGTTTTGTAGTACCTTCTGGGTAGATGACAATGCTGCGTCCTCGCTCTATTTCGTGTTTGGTCTTAGGTAGTATGGAGCGACGGGACTCAACCGATGTGCGGTCCACCAATATGTTGCTCGCTTTGTAAATAGTGCCAAAAAGAGGCAGTTTTGCCAGTGAAGTCTTGCCCACGAACATCAGTTGTTTTGGTACGGCAAGGTATGTCAGCATTATATCAAGTGCTGATGAGTGATTTGCCACCACCATGTATTGACTGGTGTAGTCTATGTTTTTTCTGCCTTTTACGCTGAAAAGAAAACCTGTCATCACAGTAATGGAAAAGCTCCATATACGTGCCAATACAAAAAAAAATGGGAAAAATTTGGGGGTTGATACGGATATTAAAAGTGGAATGAATAGCACGGCTGTTACCACAAAAGATACTATGCCGAACCATATACGCCAAATGCGCAATAATGGGTTTGAAATAAAACGTATCATACCTTTGAAGTTTATTTTTTAGTTAAACGTTGCATAAAACGAGTTGGGTTTACCACCACGCGAGTGTGTTTGGCGCGTCCAACGATGTCATTGTTAGCGTTTTTCACTTCTATCTGGAAAAAAACGCTACGTCCTTCGTAAGCTACCACTTCTGCTTTTGCTACCAGCTCCTCGCCAACAGATGAAGCCATGAGATGTTCTATGTAAATTTCAGCTCCTACTGTAGTCTCATCTTCTTTGAGAGCATGAGCAATGGCTTTTATTGCTGTGTTTTCCATTAGTGCGCCCATGGACGGAGTGGAAAAGACCTCCAAATCTCCTGAACCTATTTTAAGAGCTGTTTCTTCTGCTGTTACTATGTGTTTTTGTGTGAAAACAGACTTATTCATTTTATGATTTTTTATACCCTGCAAATATAGTACATACATAGGATTAAGGCAAATATTTTTATTTAACGACAAAAAAAGGCAGGCACACAGTGCCTGCCTTCTCCTTAAAAATGTTATTTAGAATTTTATATCCAATGCCAACATGAAGTTTATACCCGCCTGAGCAAAGTAGTAAGCATCCGTCCCGTCCATAGCACCGTTTGACACGTACATGGCATTGAAAAGGTTGTTTACAGTACCGCGAAGGGTGCAAGCAGGCATTATTTTGCCTTTCTTAAAATCATAAGCTGCCGCAAAATCACTCACAAAATAAGAATCAAGTTTGGATTCTTTTATGTTGCTGTTACTCATGTATTGGTCTGAAACATAACGACATATCATGTTAAGAGTAAGAGCTGTAACTGGCCTGAAAGCCACTGATGCACCTGCTACCATATCGGGAGAGTATGATATTTTGGTGTCTTTGACAGTATCGTCTGCAAGTTTGAGTCCTTTTATCTTGTTTTGAGAAAAAGTACCGTGAGCGCCTACTGTAAACCATTTTACCGGTGTGTAATCCACTGCTATTTCTATACCCAAACGGTAACTTTTTTCCACATTTTCGCGGATGAGATATCCTGTGCTGTTAAGCTCTCCGGTAGGAACTAACTGGTCTGTGTAATTCATGTAATACACATTGGCACTGGCATTTACATTTTTGGAAGAGCAAGCATATCCTATTTCAAAATCATCCAGATATTCAGCTCGTATTTCTATATCGGAGTCTTTTATGTCGCTT
>JAQUTH010000049.1 GCA_028709885.1 Flavobacteriales bacterium | reverse complement strand
AACCACGATTGCTCACCACGTTTTTAACATCCGATAGAGAAAATTTTTCATCAGCCTCCTCTGGTGCTTCTTCGGCTATTTGACGGTCAAGTTTTTTGTCCATCATAGCAAATATGAAAAATGCTATCAGTCCACCCGAAAGTAAAATAAGACCAATGAACACTGGTGTTTCTATGCTAAAAGCTGTGGCTACTGGTATGGCTATGGAGTAAGCAGCCTGACTACCTATACGAGCCAATGCTACTTGTACGCCCATAGCGGTTGCCATTTCGCGTCCTTTGAACCATTTGGCTATTATCTTAGTTACGGTGATACCAGCTACTTCTGCTCCCACACCAAAGATGCTATAACCTGCCGACGCTACAAATACTCCTGTTTTGTATCCAAAGATAAGTTCTTCGTTTCCAGCTAAGGCTGTTATACCGTAGTATTGCAGGCAGGTACCGCCTACCATTAGTATGGTGGCTAATTTTCCTGTAAAACGCACCCCGAAACGGTCAAGTATCAGTCCGCCCCAGATGAGCATCAAAAGAAATACATTCAGAAAGCTATATGCTCCGGTAAAAAATCCAAATTCACTACCGCTCCAATTAAGTTCGCCCTCCAACATACCTTGTAGAGGAGCCATAACATCATTGACGTAATATGCTGCCATCATGGTAAAAGCTACCACAGATAGCGCTGTCCATCTCATAGCGGCAGAGTCTTTCAATGTCCGCCCGACGGATACTTGTTTGTATTGTTCCATTTGTTTTTTATGTTATAATAATATACGGATGCAAAGGTACGATTTTATATGCAAAAGGCCTGCTTGGTTATCAAGCAAGCCCATTATTGAACAAAAAACACTTTTTATGTTCGTTTTTTGACAAAAGTACCAAATGAGGGGTCAAAAAGGAGGTTTAAATGTCATTTACATCTAAAATAGTTTGTCTTTTTTCTCTATCCAAAGGTATAAAACGGTCTTTTGTTTTGTTAAAATCTATTTTTGACAGCTCTATCCGTCTAATGGCATAGTTATACATGGTGCGGTAGTAAAAAATGCCATCTGTGAGGTTTACTACCGAAGTCCACTGAGTAGCAGACGGTATATCCGGGGCAGAAGAAGCGTCATATTCTGCGCTTAGCGGTATGTCAAAATTAGCCAGTATAGTAAAACAAAGCGTCATTGCTTGGTATGCAGACGAGGGTGTACGGCTGTTATTTATAAAAAAAGCAGCACGGATAAAACGAGATGGAGGAGTGTAATCTCCGGGTAGTCCCAGCAGTCCGCTCCCTGCACCGAATGGTTTTACGGTAACACTGCCCATGGTAAATGTTTTGGCAGCATTGCTGTTGAGGTTTACGTAGTTGTTAAGGTTTTTGATATGCCACGGGTAGTCTGGCGAATTGGTCAATACATTTACTTGGTTAGGGTATAGGTGGACTTTTCCGTCGGTACATTCTATTATGAGGCTCTCGCCTGTGCGGTCAGCCACACGCCAATGAATGGGAGGAGCGCTACCGAGTTCTTTTTGATACACCCCTGTGATGCGTATTTCTTCAAGTTTTTTTCTCACATCATCGCACGTGGCGCAGGTGGATAGCAGTAGTCGTGATAGTTCCAACTCGCTCACGGTATTTCCTCGTTGTGGTGGGTCAAAGGCTGGATACTGAGCGTAGTGTAGCATGAAAAACATACCGACGTTAAGACCTTTTTCGTTCAGTCCTTCGTTGATGTATGGTGTTGTGCCTGATGTCATGCCTACAAATCCGTATTGGTTTTTCCATGAAAGTCCATTTTGACCTTCGGGTGTGGTGGCGGTGTAGGTGGTGTTTCGTGGAACTATTTCCAGCATGTTACCCATGTCTCCTTCGCCCCATTCGTAGGTGCGGGAGAAAAATATTTCACCTGTTGAGGCGGTAATGTTAATGCCAGTACAGCCTTGTCCGTAGGAGTTTAGAAAAGTGAGGCAGAGTGCCAAAAAGAGCATTTTTTTCATAGTCGGGTTTTTACCGAAAATAAAAAAATTGCGTTGGAAAAGAGGTTAATTTTTTCCTTTGTTCACCTAAAAACTCAATGTTTCTTTTTGCAGTTATCTACCAAAGGGCAGTCTTCGCAGTGTGAACAGCAGTCTTTTTCGCCGTCGCAACATTTACCTATGCGTTTTATTTTCCTAAGAGCTATGACCAAAAGCCCTATCACGCTGGCAGAGATAATGATTACAAGTAGTAGTTGGTCTATGTTGTTATTCATGGGTTAGAGGAGTAAAGTTCCTATATTGTACACTATCCACGCTACGAAGTACGCCATTGATGTGGTGTATAGTGCTGTAAAAACAGCCCAACGCCACCCTGCTTCACGTCCTATGGCGGCTATGGTGGCTATACACGGGAAATACAACAAGATAAACACCATAAGAGTAAAGGCTGTAAGAGGCGAATATACTAATTCTCCTTCTTTTTCTCCACTGGTATATTTCTGTGTTTTAAGCCTTTCACCAAGATTATCCTCATCTCCCTGAGCCAAGACAGCCATGGTGCTTACCACTATTTCTTTGGCTGCAAAACCGGTGAGAAGGCTCACTCCTATCTGCCAGTTAAATCCCAATGGCGAAATGATAGGTTCCAATGCGTGTCCTACCTGTCCTATGTATGATTTTTCCTGATGTTCGGCAGACTGCAATGCGTCCAGATGCGCTACAAGGCTATCTTTTTTCTCCTGAGAAATGTCGTTTTGTGCTATTACCGTTTCTTTTTCTTGGTCAAAATCTCGGCTGTATTCCACATTTACAGGGTAATTTCCGGCAGCCCATATCACTACCGATGCCAAAAGAATGATAGTGCCCATTTTTTTGAGGTACTGCATACCCTTGTCCCACATGTGGCGTGCTACGCTGTAAAAAGTAGGTACGCGGTAGGGTGGTAGTTCCATGACAAAAGGAGCTTCTGTCTTGTTGAAAAATATGCGTTTTAATGCCAATGAAGTGAGCACAGCCACTATTATACCTATGATGTACACCGAAAAAAGTACCAGTCCACTTTTATTTGGAAAGAAAGCACCTATCAAAAGCACATATACAGGTAGACGTGCGCTACATGATGTAAAAGGTATGATGAGCATAGTTAATATGCGGTCTTTTCTGCTTTCAAGAGTACGAGTAGCCATTATAGCAGGGACGTTGCACCCAAAACCCATAAGAATAGGAATGAAAGATTTGCCGTGAAGCCCTATCTTGTGCATCATTCTGTCCATGATAAACGCCGCGCGAGCCATGTAGCCTGTGTCTTCCATTAGCGATATAAAAAAGAAGAGTATCAGGATGTTAGGTAAAAAGACTATCACCCCACCTACACCGTTTATAATGCCGTTAAGTAGAAGGTCTTTTACTCCGCTATCGGGCAATGTGTTTCCCAAAAAAGACGAAAGAGCCTCCACACCGTTGCCTATCCAGTCTGCTGGGTACGCTCCCAAGGTAAATGTAGCCTGAAACATAGCCAACATGATAGCCATGAAGATAGGAAAACCGAGCCATTTATTGGTGATAAAGGCATCTAAATCTTTTCTTTTCTGTCCTGAATGTTCGTCTTTTTTTGTCAGTGTTTCAGACAGTGCACCTGCTATAAAACCGTATTTGGCATCGGCTATGGTGTCAGACACGCTCTCGCCAAAGGATTCTTCTATTCTGTGAGCCGTGTTTTGGGCTATGTGTTCTATTTTTGGAAAATTATCAAAAGGTTTAAGGACAGAAACGATGTCTTTATCCCCTTCCAACATCTTGACAGAAACGTACCGCGCTGAGTAATGAGCCATCAGGTCTTTAAGAGGACGTATTTCTTTCTGTAAATGGTGAATGGCATTTTCTATGTCGCTACCGTAGCTTATGTGTACGTGGCGTACGGTTGGTTCGTTGTTGTTAAAAACGTCTATTATCTTGTCCAATAGGTCATAAGTGCCTTTCCCTTCGCGTGCAGATGTGGGTATGATAGGAATACCTATCATGCTGCCCAAGGCTTTGTAGTCAAACGATATATTGCTTTTCAAAAGCTCGTCATACATATTAAGAGCCATTACCACCTTTAAGTCCATGTCTATAAGACCAGTGGTGAGGTATAAGTTTCGTTCAAGATTGGTAGCATCTACCACGTTGATGACCACATCTGGCATTTGCTCCACTATGTGATGACGCACGTATAATTCTTCTGGTGAATATTCTGTCAGAGAATATGTCCCGGGGAGGTCTGAAATGTTTATGGTGTAGTCTTTATAACGAAGAGAAGAAGTTTTTACATCCACTGTAACACCGCTATAATTACCCACGCGCCGATGTGAACCCGAAATGGCATTGAAAAGGGACGTTTTGCCACAGTTAGGATTACCCACCAAGGCTACGTTTATGGTGTGGGTGGCTTCATGATAAAAACGGTTATGGTGGTAGTGAGAAAAAGTAACGTCTGGTGTCTTGCTTTCAGCGTTTTCAGGTGTTTTTTCTTCTTTTGCCTTATCTGCATCGGAAATGTTTTCTTCCAAAACGCTCACTTCTACATGGTCTGCCTCGGCATGACGCAAGGCTACTTTGTACCCCATTATCTGATACTCCACAGGGTCCATCATCGGTGCGCACTTTATCACAGTGATGATTTGCCCTTTTACAAACCCCATTTCTGTTATTCTCCTACGAAACGCTCCGTGTCCTTGTACTTTTACTATTATGCCTTTTTGTCCTGTCTGTAAGGCGGATAACGGAGTGGTGATATCATCTTGCTTCACTGTAATCCTGTATATTTATTTAGAGTATAAAGGTATAGTTTTTTTGTGTATAAATATTTTTTTTAACTACACCATGCTCATAATGAAAAAGACAGCCTTTTGAGCTGTCTTTTGTTTTATTTAAGTCCTTTTAGTATTTCGCGGAAGACATACTGAGCTGATGTCTCGCGGTTTTTAGCCTCTTGAACCACTATGCTTGATGGTGAATCCAAAACGCCTTCGCTAACTATCACATTACGGCGTACAGGCAGACAGTGCATGAATTTGCCGTTGTTAGTCAATGCCATTTTCTTTTCATCTATTATCCAATCATAGTCTTTTTTCAAAATTTGACCATACTTGCGGTAACTGCTCCAATTCTTGGCATACACAAAGTCAGCCCCCTCCAATGCTTTTTCTTGGTCATATTCTATCTTTGCACCACGGGTAAAATCCTCGCAAAGTTCATAACCCTCTGGGTGCGTGATGACAAAATCTACATTTTTAGATGATGTCATAAAATCACAAAAACCATTAGGCACACTCTGAGGCAATGCACGTGGATGTCCAGCCCATGAAAGAACCACTTTTGGACGTTTTACCTTTTTGTGTTCCTCTATGGTTATAAGGTCTGCAAATGCTTGCAAAGGGTGCGAAGTGGCACTTTCCAATGAAACGATAGGAACGTCGGTGTAGTTTATAAAAGAATTGAGTATCTTTTCGCTGTAATCAAAATCTCGGTCTTTGAGCCCTGGAAAAGAGCGCACTCCCAAAATATCGCAGTACTGAGCCATAACAGGAGCAGCTTCTTTTATATGTTCAGCGGTAGAGCCTTCCATGACTACTCCGTCTTCAAATTCCAAAGCCCAACCGTCTGTACCCACGTTCATAACTATCACGTTAGCACCCAAGTTCTGAGCTGCACGCTGACTGGACAGACGTGTACGCAGTGAGGAATTGAAAAAAATAAGTCCTATGGTTTTGTTTTCTCCTAAGTACTTTTCGCTGTATGGAGATGCTTTCATTTTAAGAGCATCTTGTACGGCTACATCTACATCGCCAAGGTCGGCAGCTGAGGTGAATTTTCTCATTTTCGTTGTTTTTATTCGTTATAATCCAGCTTGTGCTTTGAATTCGTCAAAAGTCATCATGGAGAGACCTTCATCTTCTGTCCACTCTTCGCTCTGAGTAGGGTCTGGAATGTCTGGCAGGCTCTTTATGGCATCTGTAATAAGAATGACCTTAAATTCGCGTTCACGAAGGCCGTCCACAGCATATTTGACGCATACATTGCCAGAGACACCATACACAACAGCAGTATCGCGTCCTGTTTCGTCATATAGCGTCTCCATGAAATCGTCCATATTAGGATTGCCGTTAAACACGTCAAAAGCGTCTTTTGATACTATAAACTCGCGGTATGACATATCAAAATCCATGTATTTTTCTTCCCAAGAGATGTAGAGGGCATTTTTAGGACTTGTCTCGTCTATAAAGTCTGCGCCGTCTGTTTCTGCCATGCAGTGTGATGGAAATGTGGATTTAAAGTCTGGTATTTCTGCTATCTCTGCACTGTCATCATAGTGATAGTCTGCGGTAGATACCACTGGTATGTTTTTCTCACGTGCCAAAAGAGTAATAGCTTTTAGTGTGGGACGTATCTGTTTAGCGTCAGGTATGTACAGAGCGCCTTTTTCATCCATAAAATCATTTTGGGTGTCTACGTTCCAAAAAAACAATTTCTTTAAATCCATAACGGTATGTTTTATTATTATTTCAATAAGTTAAAAAGAGCGTTGTAAAGGCGGTCTATATCATCAGTAGTGATGGTAAGAGGAGGCAAAACGCGTATCATGTTAGGGTTTGATGCAGCACCAGTAAAGATGTGTTTTTCAAATACCAGCTGTTTTCTTATAGCGGCTATCGGCATATCAAACTCTATGCCACACATAAGTCCACGCCCTTTTACAGCTACTACGTGAGGCAATGTAGCGAATTTTTCAAAAGCATATTTGCCTACTTTCTCTGCATTTGCCATAAGTTGTTCTTCTTCTATCACCTGAGCCACAGCAAGACCTGCTACACAAGCCAAGTGATTACCTCCAAATGTTGTTCCCAACATACCGTAACGTGCTTCTATGTCAGGAGCAATGAGTATGCCACCCATAGGAAAACCATTTCCTATGCCCTTTGCCACACTTATCACGTCAGGAAAAATGCCAGCGTGCTGAAAAGCAAAGTAATGTCCTGTACGCCCGCAACCACTCTGCACTTCGTCCAATATGAGTTTTGTTCCAGCTTTTTTACATTCTTTTTCCAATGACTGTAAAAATTCATCGGTAGGTACGCCCATACCGCCTACGCCTTGTATTCCTTCTATGATAACGGCGCAAACATCGCCTTTTTCAAGTTCTGCTTTTACGGCATTGATGTCATTAAGAGGTACAAAAGTACGCATTTGGGTGTCGTTGGCAGGAGATACTATTTTAGCGTTATCGGTAACTGCTACCGCTTCGCTGGTACGTCCGTGGAATGAGTGGTTAAATGCTACCACGCGTGTGCGTCCTGTGGCAAATGATGATAGTTTTATGGCGTTTTCGTTAGCTTCGGCACCACTGTTGCACATGAAAAAAGAGTAGTCTTCCATGCCAGATAGTTCTCCTATTTTCTGTGCCAAGGAGCGTTGGATGTTGTTTATTACGCTGTTGGAGTAAAAACCAAGGCGAGATACTTGTTCGCTTATGGCTTTCACGTACTTAGGGTGTGAATGTCCTATGGATATAACGGCGTGTCCTCCGTAAAGGTCTAAGTATTTTGTTCCGTTGGCATCCCATACGTGAGTGCCTTCGCCTTTTACTATTTCTACGTCGTATAGTGGATATACATCAAATAATTTCATTCTATTTCGTTTTTATAAAAGTTATAGAACGTTTAAAAAGCTGTTGCTTTCAGGTTGAGCCCCATATCCTCGGGAAAACCGAGCATAAGGTTCATGTTTTGTATAGCCTGACCAGAAGCGCCTTTTATCAAATTGTCTATAACGGATGTAATGAGCAATTTGCCTTCGTATTTATGAAGACCTATGATACATTTATTGGTATTGACCGCCATTTTCAGGTGTACTTCTTTTGCCGAAGATACAAATGTAAACGGAGCGTCTTTGTAAAATTCATTGTACAATGTGCGAGCATCTTCTTCTGTGCCTTCAAAATCTGTGTACGCTGTTGCGAAAATACCGCGTGTGTGGTTGCCACGGATAGGTAGGAAATACATCTTGAAATCGTCATTACCGTTTAGTTTGGTAAGAGTTTCGTTTATCTCGCCAAGATGTTGATGTGTGAAGGGTTTGTAGTAAGAAAGGTTGCCTTCGCGCCATGAAAAATGAGTGGTAGCAGATGGTTTAACACCTGCGCCGGTAGAGCCTGTTATAGCATTTACGTGCAGTTCACCTTTTAAAAGACCAGCAGTGGCAAGTGGAGCCAATGCCAACTGTATAGCAGTGGCAAAGCATCCAGGGTTGGCTATGTCATGAGCCTTGACTATTTTGGTGCGGTTTACCTCTGGTAGTCCGTACACAAATTTGCGTCCTAATGCACGTGAGTCTGCTTTTAGACGGAACTCATTGGAAAGGTCTATAATGCGGGTGTGTTCGCAAAAAGGGTGTTCACGTAAAAAATTACCTGTGTCTCCGTGTGCGGTACACATGAAAAGAACATCTACCGTAGGGTTTATCTCATCTGTAAAACACATATCGGTAACACCTAAAAGGTCATAATGTATGCTGTGAAGAGGTTTTCCTGCGCTGGATGTGGAATATACGAAATCCACCTTGACCATAGGATGTCCCATGATGATGCGTAGAAGTTCTCCTGCGGTGTATCCGGCTCCCCCTACAACACCTATTTTGAGTTTTTTCTGTGTGTCCATATATGTATTTTTTAAGTATGTTATTATTTTTATTTTACAACAGGTAATCCAGTCTTTTGCCAGCCCAATATCCCGTCTTTAAGATTATATACGGTCAAGTGCTTGTTAATTAGTAGTTTAGAGGCTGCCGCACTACGCACACCACTGCGGCAATACACCGCAAAAGGTGTTTTTTCTCTAAGAGAATCTACTGTGGCAAGAAACGCTGTTGTGTCATTCACCGGAATATTGATAGCCCCCATGATATGACCTTGTGCGTATTCGTCTTCGGTGCGGACGTCTATTATGTGAACCTTTTGGCTGGAAGTGATAAGGGATTCAAACTGTTTTGGCGACATATCGTAATACCCATTACCACAGCTTGTGGCGCACATAAAAAGAGTCATAGCGATTAAGATTTTTCTGAGCATTTCCTTTTTTTCTGGATTTCCCGTATAAAATTACGCTTTTTTATCTTTATTTACGTGGTAATATATTTTATTTGATAGAGAAAGAACTTTTATGAAACCTTTGGCATCATCGCCGTTGAAGGCTTTATTCTCCTCGCCGTATGCACCAAAACCACTGTTCATAAGGTCATGTTCAGAAGTTATGCCTTCCACCATGAAAGTGTAAGGACGCAGAATGACTGTAACACGTCCAGAAACACAGTCCTGAGAAGAAGTCAAAAAGGCTTCAATGTCTCTCATTACAGGGTCTAAGTACTGGCCTTCGTGCATGAGCATACCGTAGAAATTGCCAAGTTGGTCTTTCCAATAAGCCTGCCATTTGGTCATGGTGTGTTTTTCCAACATATGATGCGCTTTGATGATAACAACAGCCGCAGCTGCCTCAAAACCTACACGACCTTTTATGCCGATGATAGTGTCACCAACGTGCATATCACGTCCTATGGCGTATGCAGAAGCTATGGCTTCCAATTTTGTTATCACATCCAAAGGAGACATCTTTTCGCCGTTAAGACCCACAGGCTCACCTTTTTCAAAGTCTATGCTTATGGTTTTAGGCTCGGTCTGTGTCAGCTGTGAAGGATAAGCCTCATCAGGCAGGGTAGTGTTGGAATGAAGAGTCTCCACTCCGCCTACCGAAGTACCCCAAATGCCTTTGTTGATACTGTATTTTGATTTTTCCCATGAAGCCTCAGCTCCGTGTTTTTTCAGGTAATCTATCTCTTCTTGTCTTGAAAGAGCCATATCGCGTATAGGGGTGATTATCTCTATTTCAGGGGCGAGAGTCTGAAAAATCATATCAAAACGCACTTGGTCATTACCTGCGCCAGTACTACCGTGAGCTACTGCATCGGCGCCTATTTCTTTGGCGTAGTTTATTATGGCTATGGCTTGAAATACGCGTTCAGAGCTTACGGATATAGGGTAAACGTTACCACGAAGGACATTTCCATATATCATATAACGCAGAGCCTTGTGGTAAAACTCATCTGTTATGTCTATGTTTTTGTGTGCTATGGCACCTAATTTTATAGCTTTTTCGGTTACTGTGTCCAGCTCATCTTTTGGAAAACCGCCAGTGTTTACCAGAGCCGTGTAAACGTCATATCCTTTGTCTTCTTTTAGGTATTTGACGCAAAAAGATGTGTCAAGACCTCCGCTGAATGCTACTAATACTTTCTTTTTATTATTCATGATATTTATTCTTTTTTTATTTAACGCTTGGTATTTCAGGCATCTCTACTGTGTCTATAAGTCCGTCAACAACGTGTACTCTGGAAAGTATAACACTGTCGTCATTTTTATCAGGGTCATAAAGCATACCTGTACACAGACACATACGACGGCTGTTTCTGGACAGAACGTCAAAGTTTACGCAACCTTTGCATCCGTTCCAAAACGTGTCATCGGTAGTGAGTTCCGAAAAAGTAACAGGTTTGTAGCCTATCTCAGTGTTTAGCTTCATAACCGGCAGTGATGTGGTTATGCTGAATATCTTAGAATCCGTAAAACGTGTGCGAGCTAAGTAAAAAGTGCCTTGTTTTATTCTTTTGGCAAGCCCTGACATACGGTATTTAGGTACTACTATCAGTCCCGATGTGGCGACGTATTTTTCGTGTTCCCATGTCTCTACATAGCTAAAACCAGCAAAATCGCCTTCATCTGTCAGAGCAATAACAGCTTTTCCAGCCGATATTTTTTGTTCTATGTACGAAGGGTCTCGTTTTGCAATACCTGTACCGCGTAGGTAAGCAGCTTTTTCTATTTCATCGCAAATAGTTTTTGCGTATGAAAGGTGTGATTCATTGGCAACAAAAATGTTTATTTTCATTTTCAATACAAAATTTATATATGCGTATATTCCCCGTAAAGGTATGAAAAACGCTCATTATACATTTAATTTTCTCAGGAAAAAACAGAATCAAACGCTGACACTACCCATTCAAGGTAGGTGTACAGCTGTGTTATGCAATGGCGCTGCTGCGCCTGCACCTTAGGTAAGAAGAAAAACCGTATTCTGTATTCATTTGTCCATAGTGGATTACAAGGCGTAAAGGTATAAAAAAAGACTGATACAAAAAGCAAAAAAATAATTTTTTTTGTCTGTACAGTCTTTATTCTTACGGTATTATGAAAAAAAGTTATTCAGCCTTTTCCAATACACTATTGAGTTTATCTATTGGTTTGTTTTCTTGGACAATGATATTATCAGCCACCATTTGCGCTATATCCATAACCTGAGCCCCACCAGCGCTTACTCCTGCAAAAGTCTTTTTACACAAAGGACAAGCAGTGGCTAACACATCTGGCTGAGATACCGTCAGACGTGAATAAGCATCCAGAGTTACAGCTCGTCTGTTTTTCTCACTCAGAACGGTGTTGGCAAGACTACCACCACAGCACAGAGCCTTTTTGGCATCTATATCCTGAGGAATACTGTCCAACGTGGCAATAGCAGACACAACCCTACGAGGCTCTTTGTACACTTTACTACCACGTCCTAAATCACATGGGTCATGATATACAGCGTGCAGAGAAGTAGGAGCTACTTTTATTTTGCCTTTTTGTAAAAGAGAGTCTATGTACTGAGAGTGGTGAAGCACTGTAACGCCTTCCAGACTATACTGTTCGTTGAATACCTTGTAACAAATAGGGCATGAAGTAACCAATGTTTTGGCACCACTTCGGCGTATTATCTCTGTGTTTTTTAACATCATAGCACGTGCAGAATCGGTCTGTCCAGACAGAAGCATAGGACGTCCACAGCATATAGTGCCGTCGCGGTCCATAAAAGTATATTTGTCTCCACTTTGGTCCAGTATTTTCATCATGCTACGCAAAATAGAAGGCATGGTACGTGTCATACATCCTGCAAAGTAAAGCACGTCAGCTTTTTCAACATCCATTTGCGGTAGATAAGAAAAATCCCCTTGGT
>JAQUTH010000048.1 GCA_028709885.1 Flavobacteriales bacterium | reverse complement strand
GACCAATGTGAAAAATGCGGTTCTACCCTTTCTCCTAATGAACTGATAAACCCAAAAAGCGCACTCAGCGGTGCAACACCTATATTAAAAGAGACCACTCACTGGTATTTGCCTTTGCAGGACTATGAAAAATGGCTTCGTCAGTGGATATTGGAAGGACACAAAGGAGACTGGAAACCTAACGTTTTAGGTCAGGTAAAATCTTGGCTGGATGATGGACTGCGCCCACGTGCGGTAACCAGAGACCTTGATTGGGGTATTCCTGTGCCTGTGGAAGGAGCGGAAGGAAAAGTCCTTTACGTGTGGTTTGATGCGCCTATTGGGTACATTTCCTCTACCAAAGAATGGGCAGAAAGAGAAGGCAAAGACTGGGAGCTTTATTGGAAAAGTGATGACACAAAATTGGTACATTTCATCGGAAAAGACAATATCGTTTTCCACTGCATCATATTTCCAGCTATGTTAAAAGCTCACGGAGGTTATATCTTGCCAGAGAACGTTCCAGCCAATGAGTTTTTGAACTTAGAAGGAGCAAAACTTTCCACATCTAAAAACTGGGCAGTTTGGCTCAACGAATATCTGGAAGAGTTCCCCGGAAAACAAGACGTACTGCGTTATGCTCTTATATCCACTGCCCCTGAAACTAAGGACAATGACTTCACATGGAAAGATTTTCAAAACCGAAACAACAACGAACTGGTAGCTGTGTTTGGCAATTTTGTCAATCGTGCTATGGTACTCACCCATAAATATTACGATGGGGTAGTGCCTTCATCTGCCAATCTTTCAGCCGAAGATAAAAAAGTATTGGACGAAGTACGTCAGTACCCTTCAAAAATAGCGTCATCAATAGAAAAATACCGTTTCCGTGAGGCTTTGTCAGAAATGATGAACCTCGCCCGTTTGGGAAACAAATACTTGGCAGATAATGAGCCATGGAAACTGCAAAAGACAGACCCTGCCCGCACCGAAGCTATCATGTACACCGCCATTCAAATAGCAGGAGCTCTTACTACTATGTGTGAGCCTTTTGTTCCTTTTGCAGCTGAAAAACTTGCGTCAATGCTACAAATAAAACCTCTTTCTTGGAATGAGGTGTCTTCATTTGAGCAGATAATACCGTCAGGACATACCTTTGGTGAGGCATCGCTTCTTTTTGAAAAAATAGAGGATGCCGAAATAGATGTTCAACTCAAAAAACTTTCTGATGCTAAAATAGCTAATTTAGCTGCGCAAAAAGCCAAAGAGCCAGCCAAAGAGTCTATTTCTTATGATGAATTTGCAAAAATGGACATACGCGTAGGTACTGTTTTAGAGGCAGAGAAAGTGGCAAAATCTAAAAAACTATTGAAACTGAAAATAGATACTGGGCTGGATGTTCGTACTGTTGTGTCTGGTATTGCAGAGAGTTTCTCGCCTGAGGATGTGATAGGACGACGCGTGTGCGTTTTGGTCAATCTTGCTCCTCGTGATATTCGTGGTATCACATCAAATGGTATGATACTGATGACCGAATATCCGGATGGTCGTTTGGAATTTATGGCTCCTACGGGCGATGTTCCAAATGGTTCTGCTATTTCGTAGTATATTTTTATTTAAAATAGAAAAAGGCGTTTCCGTATGGAAACGCCTTTTTCATTTGAGTAATTTACAATAACATTAATTAAAGTACTTTTTCTACTGGTGTCAATGGTAAGTTGTACGCATCGGCAACAGCTTTGAATACTACTTTTCCTCCCACTATGTTAAGTCCTTTTTTAAGGTCTTCGTTTTCCTTACATGCTTTTTTCCATCCCATATTGGCAAGTTTTACAGCGTATGGCAATGTTGCGTTGGTAAGGGCGGCGGTAGATGTAACAGGTACTGCTCCTGGCATATTTGCTACGCAATAGTGTGTTACTCCGTCAACAACAAATGTAGGGTTGTTATGTGTGGTAGGATGGCAAGTTTCTGCGCATCCGCCTTGGTCTACTGCTACGTCTACTATGACAGCTCCTTTTTTCATGCTTTTGAGCATATCTTTGCGGATAAGTTTAGGCGCTTTTGCTCCAGGAATAAGGACAGAACCGATAACGAGGTCGGCTTCTTTTAATGCTTCACGAACGTTGTATTCGTTGGACATAAGGGTTTTTACATTGGCTGGCATCACGTCGTCAAGATAACGAAGACGAGGTATTGATATATCCATGATGGTTACATCTGCGCCAAGTCCTGCTGCCATGCGGGCTGCTTGTGTTCCTACCATTCCTGCTCCTAAAACTACTACTTTGGCTGGTGCAACGCCTGCTGTTCCGCCAAGAAGTATTCCGCGTCCACCGAATGGTTTTTCAAGATATTTTGCTCCTTCCTGAATAGACATACGTCCTGCTACTTCGCTCATAGGTAGTAGTAGTGGCAGTGAGCGGTCTTCTTTTTGTACTGTTTCATAAGCTAAACATATTGCACCTTGTTTTATCATGGCTTCTGTTAGCTCTGGGTCAGATGCAAAGTGGAAATATGTGAATACCAACTGGTCTTTTTGTATCAGGGCGTATTCTTTTTCTATCGGCTCTTTTACTTTGATAATCATGTCAGCTATCAGGTATACATCCTCTATTTTAGGAAGGATGGTAGCACCTGCTTTTTCATAATCCTTGTCCGAAATGCCACTACCTAAACCAGCAGTGTGTTGAACATACACTTGATGTCCGTTTTTTACTAATTCCATAACGCCAGAAGGTGTTATGGCAACGCGGTTCTCGTTGTTTTTAATCTCTTTTGGAATACCTACTTTCATTGTTGTTTTGGTTATTTAGATTGAAATATATTGATTTGAAAATCGTTTACAATATTAAAAATAAATTTATGTATGTTGTACACTCAAAAGCGTTTTTTTTTAATTTTTTTTGAAAAAAAATTAATGAAGGTGCCAAAAATATTTTCCGTGATATAATATATATATGTTGTCTGTATAATTTGTATATTAGCATTTAAAATGGGTGATAGTGCCTTTTTTAGTTAAAACATTAAAAATGAATGTTATGAGAAAGATTTTAATATCTGTGGCTATTGTAATTCTTTTGGGTTGCGTGGCATTGATAGTATTTAAGGAATATAATGGAGGACCATGTGATTATGAATACCAAATAGTAGACCGCAGTTATAGCCCTACCAATGATACTGTCAATGTAACGACTGTATATATGAGCTATCCTGTTTTTAGCCACCCTCTTTACAATGGTGCAGCGGTTGATAGCGTGAATGCTTCTGTGGTTAAACATATGCTTCCAGATGGTAAAATGGGCGATGTTTTTGCCGAAGGCTTCATCAAGGATTACAAGGATTTTCTGGTGGAACGCAAAGAATATATGGATGAAGAAGAAATAAAGGCTTATACGCCTACTTGGTATTATTCTTCTCAAATGTATGTGTTGGTAAATGGTTCCAAACTGATAGTTACACAGTGTGATGATGAGAATTACACTGGTGGTGCTCATGGTATGTACGGCTCTTTCTTTTCCAATTATGATATGAAGAAAGGCAAAGAACTCACATTGGATGATGTCTTTACCGATACTGTGGCGTTGGCTGAAAATATTACAAAGTATTTTATAAAGGCTTATGAACTCAAAGATTCTGTTTCTTTGTCAGAGCAAGGATTTTTTGTGGAAGGACCAAATCTTCCTATAACATCTAATTTTGCATTATTGCCAGAAGGCGTAGTTTTTGTGTATAACGTATACGAAATAGCCTCTTATGCTTTCGGTATGGCTGAAATAACAGTGCCTTATCAGGCTATATCTGGTATAATGAAATACACTCCGGATTTTAAAAAAGCGGATGTTTTCAAACAGGAAATAGAGATAACTGATAGTCTTACTCAAACGCAAGAATAGTAGTAAAATGAATAAATTTTATTTGGTCATTTGCTTTACGCTATTGTGTGTGGGGTGTTCAGATATGGCGTTGAAAATAGAAAAAAACGTTTTTCAAGATGAAAAATATGACGCGTCTGGGACTTCGTTAAACACATCGGTACAGGTGGAGTATTTGACTTTTTCAGACTCCAAAGGCGCTCAGGCAATAAATGATACAGTGATAAAATACGCTTTTTTAGGATACGGAACAGGTGAAAAACTTTCCGATGCTATGAATGTGGCTTGGGAAAATGCCCAAAGTGAAGACACCGTTTGTGTGCATGATGAGGATGCTGTATCTTCGGAAAGTGAGGAAACGTATCTTATGTCTCCGTGGTACTATAATTGTACCGTGGAATGTGTGTATTCCAATAGTAAACACGTGTCCATAGTCATAAAACACTCTACCAATTCTCCGTTTGTAACCGCTGTTTCTCCACAATACATGACTTTTGACATACAGGCAGGTCATAGAATAAAGGCAAGTGATGCTTTTGCAGATAAAAATGAAATAGAGAGTATGATTACTGAATTTTTTATAAAAGAAAATAATCTTCAAGAAGGAGTGTCGCTCACCGAGCAAGGCATAGGCATGACATCGGACGTTATTCCTTTGACTGATGATTTTGTTTTTTCATCGGAAGGAGTGGTTTTTCATTATCCGATGATGCAGATGGCGCCTCTTTCTCAGTGTAAGGACGATGTGAAAATACCTTTTGATTTATTAGAAGGACAACTAAAATGATAACCGAAAAAGTAAATGTTCAGGAGGCTCTGCGGAGTCTTATTTTATCTGGTTCTTATCTTGGAATAGGGACAGGGGCTACTGTGAGCAGTGTAGAAGCTGCTTTTGGCATGGCAGAGCATGTGGTTATGAAAAAAGGACAGAAAACCATGAAATACCCATGGGGTAGTGTGGTTTTTGAAAGTCAAAGCGTTCATCAGTTTACCTTTTCAGCCATGAATGTGACTGAGGCTCAGGATGTAAAACAACTACTTATGGTGTACCAAAATGAACAGATAGACCGCGTGGAAGGTTATTTCAGGTATTTTCGTGTGATGGTGCAGATACCTCATGTTCAGGAAATACTTTTTAATACTGCCGATGAGGAAAATGCTTCCTTGGTATCCGTAGCAGTGGTTTTTCCTCCGTCAGACACAGTGGAAACATCCGTAAAATTGCAAAAAAAACAATACGAATTGCTTAGGAAAATGTCTACCTCCACCCGTGAGACCATACCAGAGATTTGTGCTAAGATAATAGAACAATATTTAACCGAACATTCAGAAAAATAGATATGTATAAGCATATAATACGTCCTATCCTTTTTCGTTTTAGTGCTGAAAAAGCGCATAATATGACTTTTTTAGGGCTCAAAATACTTCAAAAAATACCATTTGCCCTCATCATAACCAAGGCTATTTTAGGCAGACACAAAAAAGAATTGGAAACTGAGGTTTTTGGTATCAAGTTTCCTTCGCCAGTAGGTCTGGCAGCAGGGCTGGACAAGGACGCTCAGGTGTATGACGCGCTTAACTGTCTCGGCTTTTCCTTTGTTGAAATAGGTACTGTTACCCCTAAGGCTCAGATAGGTAACCCAGCTCCTCGCCTTTTCCGTTTGATAGCAGACCGCGCTATAATAAACCGCATGGGATTTAATAATTTAGGTGTGGAACAAATGGTGCAACGCCTTAAAAAACGACGTACAAATGTCATCATAGGTGGTAATATAGGCAAGAATAAAGTAACACCTAACCAAGATGCAGTTTCGGATTATTTGAAAAGTTTTGAGGCTCTGTATCCTTATGTTGATTATTTTGCGGTGAATGTATCTTCGCCAAATACGCCAAACTTACGCGCTTTGCAGGAAAAAGAACCCCTCACAGCTCTTCTTTCCGCTCTTATGACCGCTAACAAAGCCAAAGAAAAAGCTAAACCTATTCTTTTGAAAATAGCGCCAGACCTCACACATGAACAGATAGATGATATTATAGAAATAGTAGAAAACACTGGCATAGCAGGAGTTATAGCTACTAATACTACCATTTCTCGTGAGCTCATTTTCAATGCTTCGGAAGAAAAAGTAGAAAAAATGGGTGCAGGTGGTCTTTCAGGAATGCCTCTTACAGAAAAAAGTACCGAAGTTATACGTTATATCCATGAACGCAGTGGAGGTCGTTTCCCTATAATAGGTGTGGGAGGAATAATGTCGGCTGAGGATGCGGTGGAAAAACTTGAAGCAGGAGCCTCTCTGGTACAGTTGTACACAGGTTTTATATACGAAGGCCCGTCGCTTATCCGTAGGATAGACAGCGCGGTTCTTGCTTATAGACGTAGCAAGCAGATATAATTATTGTTTTTTTTCAAGAATTCTGCGGCAAGTCTCGGCATCGTTTTTCAGCTGAGATACAAGACTGTCTAAACAGTTGAATTTCACTTCACTGCGTACCCATGACATTATCTCAACATTTAGGTTTTCTCCGTAAATGTCTTTTGAAAAATCAAAAATATTTACTTCTATGGAGCGCCCAAGTTTATCATCCAGAGTAGGGCGCATACCGCAATTCATCATACCACCAAATGTTTCTCCATTTAAATGGACTTTCACGGCGTAAACACCGTCGGGAGGGAGAAGTTTATGCTTTTGGTCTAACAAAATATTGGCAGTTGGGTAGCCCAAAGTCCGCCCTAATTGTTTCCCGTGAACCACAGGCCCTGAAAAACTGTACGGACGACCCAGCAGTTCATTGGCAAGGGTGATGTCCCCTCCTTCCAACGCTCTACGAATGGATGATGAGCTTATAGTTATGCCTTTGTGGTTTATCTGAGGTATGATTGCAGTATCCACATGGTGTTTTTTCAAAAAATCATAAGCATTAGCTCTTTCACTGCCAAAACTGTGGTCATAACCCACCACCATAGCTTTGGTGTTAAGTTTTTTTATTAGCAATGAAGAAAAGAATTCTTCTGCGGTAAGTGCTGCAAAGTCCTTGTCAAAGGTCTGTATAACTAAAACATCTACTCTTGCTTGCTCTAAAATGGCTGCTTTTTCTTCTGTGGAAGTGAGCAGACGAGGAGCAGTTTCGGTAGAGAAAAATGAGCGAGGATGTGGCTCAAAAGTTACCACCACACTACGTCCGTGTATGTTTTTTGCCATAGAGTTTACAGCGTCTATCAGCATACGGTGTGCGCGGTGTACTCCGTCAAAAGTGCCAATGGTAACCACTGACGGAGTTATCACATCATCTATCTGGTCAAAACCTCTGTATATTTTCATAGTGCCAATTTCACATTTTTCAGGTATTCCAATGCTTCACGTCCACCGATGCAGAATATCAAGTCCAGAATGCTCAGATTTGGTAAAAAACCGTTTTTCACTTCAAATACTTGTGTGTAAGGTTCAAAATTAGTTTCTGTGCTTTTCTTTGGTAAAAAAGCATTTCTCATATCCACAGCATCGTTAGGAGTGCTTATGTATTCTTCTGTTGTAGAAAAATTTTCATCTATCCCCAGCAGGTGGCATACTATCTTATGGGCTTTTATGTTCACATCCAAAAGACGTTCTACATCATCTGAAAAATAAAGTGTCTTTACAGCATCTTCATAAAATTCAAAGTATGGAGATGTGCGATATGCCGTTTCCAATGAGCGGAAATGTTCTTTTGCCCAGCGAAATTCTACCGAAGTGGTGGCATTGACCATATTTTGATGCTCCACACCTCCGCGTCCAATGTGTCTGACAGGCACATTAAGAGCCAATGCTCCGTTTGCTCCACCTATGTACGCGCGTGAACGGTATGTTTGTTTCTGGTAGTTTTCGTGAATGTCTATGACTGGATTTTCGGCTTGTACCCATGCGGCGTAATACTCTATACTGCCAAAATATGCCGAAGAAAATAAAGTTTTCATTTACTGTTTCTTTTTAGAACATTTGTTTTTTCTTTTACGGTAAATGTAATATGCTCCGTAAAGTACCACACCTATTGCCACTATCTGCCATAGGTAAGATTTAAGAGGACCTTCGCCCATAGGAAAAGATATTACACGTTCCCAACGAATGCGTTTGAAAAATGGAGTAGTGCCGTCATCTGCCTTGATACTTAGCCAAATAAGAGCAGGAGTACCAACTATGTGGTCTTGTGGAACATATCCCCAGTAACGAGAATCCAATGAATTGTGGCGGTTATCGCCCATCATAAAGTAGTAATTCTGCGCTATGGTGTATGTGGTGGTAGGAGTACCGTTTATGATGTACTGACCGTCCTTTTCCTCCAATGTGTTACCTTCGTGTGTGGTTATGATGTTTCGGTATTGTGATATATTATCAGGTGTAAGGGTTATCACATCGCCTTTTTTAGGAATGTACAAAGGCCCGTAATTATCTACGTTGTAGCGTTTTCCTTCTGGGAACATATACTCTGAAAACGAATTTTTGTCCGAAGAAGGAATTATTAGCTTCTGAACGCGAATACCAGGAAATTTAGCTTTTACCTTTGCCAAAGCTGCATCGGATAAAAAGGCATAAACAGTCTCAGAGCCAGAGGCATTGTCGTATGAAGGCTGGTCTGCCAATTCTACACCGTCCTCCATTAGCGAGCGGTAAAAACTGCTGCCGTATGTTAGACTGTAAGCCCACTGTGGGCGGTCTCTTTCGCTCCACTGTTGTTGGGCGCCATTCACAAAAAGATTGCCTTCTATTATCTCAATAGTATCACCAGCTACGCCTACGCAACGTTTTATGTAGTTGGCTTTTTTGTCTATCGGTTTGTCCGAAGGGTCATCGGTAGGCCAGTTGAACACCACTATGTCGTTTCTTTTTATGCTTCTAAGGGCAGGCAAGCGAAAATATGGAATGTCAATACCTTTTATATAAGATTTTACATGGAAAAAAGGCAAAGAATCATGTACTAACGGAGCAGATAACGGCGTCATAGCTATGCGTGTGCCGTATGCCATTTTGTTTACAAAAAGAAAATAGCCTACCAGCATACTGCCCTCCATGGATGATGTAGGAATGGTGTACGCCTCATAGGTAAATGCTTTTATAAGGCTGGCGGCAACTATTGCAAAGACTATCGCTCCCAAAGCGGAAGAATCCAGTTTTTGGCGGTGCTCACGGTATTGGGCATCGTACTTAGGTGTGCCAAAATAACTTATGTATCCTAATGATAGTCCGAGAGTTATGATAGAAAGCAGGCACCATTTGAAGCCTCTGTACCCAAAAGCACGTGAAGTGTCTGTCCATATTACCATAGTCATAATATTGCCTACCACAGGTATGTACAAAAGCAAAAACCACCACCATGGACGGTCTATTATCTTCATCAGTATGTATGCCGAATAAAAAGGCACCGCCGCTTGCCAAGTTTTATACCCAGCCAAGGTGTACAGTTTCCATGTGCATACAAAATGCAGTAATTGCATTATAAGGAGTAAAATGAGAATATTTTCCATATTTCTTTTGTTTTTTAATCTTTGAAAATGACATCCTGCATACTGAAAATGCCTTTTTTACCTATTACCCATTCGGCAGCCAAGACCGCTCCCAATGCAAAACCGTCTCGTGAATGTGCTGTATGACATATTTCAATGCTATCTATCTCTGAATCATAGCTTACGCTGTGAGTACCGGGGACTTCGCCTTCGCGAATGGATTTTATTTCTATGTTTTTGCCGATACCCTCCGATAGTGTTATGGCTGTACCGCTTGGAGCGTCTTTTTTATGAATATGATGCGTTTCGGTGATAGAAGGTGTGTACTGAGGATAAGGTTTAAGCATTTTTGCTAAAAACTCATTTAGACGAAAGAAAACGTTTACTCCCAATGAAAAATTGGACGAGTAAATCATTGCTCCCTCATTCTGTTCTATCAATTTCACAGCTTCATCCCACTTATCATTCCACCCAGTGGTGCCACATACTATGGGGATACCAGCTTTTACTGTGTTTTCTATGTGATAAAAAGCGCAGGAAGGTGCGCTGAAATCTATGGCAACATCTGCTCCATTTAAGTCAAAGGTTGAATGACTGTCTATGCGTGCAACTATGCTGTGTGAGCGTTCTAAGGCTATTTTTTCTATCAGCCTACCCATTTTGCCGTATCCTAAAAGTGCTATTCTCATGCCGTTAGATTAAAAGCTAAGAGTAAGACTAAGCCCCGGAGCAGCGTTGCGGTCTATGCCAGTACCTGGTGTGATGATAGTAGGCTGAAAAGTCAATGTTTTCATTATTTCTTCGCGTTCCAGAGCCTCGCGGTGTTTTCTTTGAGTCTTGAATTCTGAAAGCTGTACCGCTACATTGGCGTGAAGTATGTTCAGTAGGTAAATACCAGCAGTTGCCAAAATCCAAAGGTCTCTTTGCTGTTCTGCCTGCTGCATACGGTTTACCAAGGCGTCGTTGTCAAAGTACTCAAAACTGTTTACTTTTCCAGTGTTTATGCGGTATTTGTATTCGGTTCTAAAATCATTGTAGTAACTGTTATACCACGAAACAGCCATCATAGTACCCGTCATACCTCCCCAAAAAATAGGAGCCATCCACCACTGCGCGCGTCCATATATTTGTCCTGCACCAGGAATGAGAGCCGAAAGAAATGCTGCGTGGGCAGGGTTTCTCTCTTTTTTAGCTGGTGGAGCTTTCAGTATTTTTCCTTCTGCCATCATGGTAGAGTCATCTATGGTAAAATATTCCATGTCTGGCATTACCAGAGTGTCCAAAGATTCTGTGTATGAAGGTTTTTTTGCTACTTCAACAGTGTCTGGAATATCTGTTCCTGTGGTATCTGTAACCAGAGTGTCCGTAGGGATTTCTTCTTTTGCCAATAGGGCTTCGCGGGCAGTTTTGATACGAGCTTTTTTCTCGGCAGAACGTTTTTCTTTTAGTATTCTATCAGCTTCTTTTTGTTTGGCTTTCAGCTCTTTTGGCGATAAAACTATTTGTTCTAACTCAGAAACGGTGTCAGCTACCATGACAGAATCCTTCACAGAAATAGTGTCAGCTACCTGTCCATGGACCTCAAAGCATAGGCATAGAACAATAAAAAGTATTATATGTTTTTTTCTCAGTGTCAAAATGCAGCTGTTTTATTCTTGTTTGCTCAAAATATTTTTGATGCGTTCAAATTCTTCTTTTGATTTGAAAGGAATGACTATGCTACCGCGTCCTTTTTCGTTGATGCGCACATCTACTTTTGCGCCGATACATTTTTTAAGTATCTCGGCACCACCAGCTATTTCAGGAGGTAGTGTTACTTTGACTGTGGTAGATGTTCTTTTACTGTCAAAATTGCCTTCTTGGTAGTCTTTGACCAGTTTTTCAGTCTGGCGGACAGAAAGATTACCGCTGACTATCATCTGGTATATCCTAAGCTGAACCTTTGGGTCTTCCACGTTAATAAGTGCGCGTCCGTGTCCCATGGAAAGGATGCCGTCTCTCATACCTGCTTGTAGTACAGGCTCTAAGCGCAAAAGACGAAGGTAGTTAGTTATGGTACTGCGTTTTTTACCCACACGAGCGCTCATTTCTTCCTGCGTGAGATGACATTCATCTATCAGCTGTTTGAAAGAAGAGGCTACCTCTATCGGGTCAAGGTCTCGGCGTTGGATGTTTTCTATCAATGCCATTTCCAACATCTGCTGGTCATCTGCCAAACGAATGTACGCAGGTATGTGTGTCAGTCCAGCTCTTTTGGATGCACGAAAACGACGCTCACCAGATATAAGTTGGAAAGAGTTGAAACCTACTTTGCGAACGGTAATAGGTTGTATTACTCCAAATTGACGTATAGATGTGGCTAACTCTTCCAAATGCTCCTCACTAAACTGAGTGCGTGGCTGGAAAGGGTTGGTGGTTATGGTGTTTATGTCCAAATCCGCAGTGTGTCCTACTATCTTGCCAGCACCTTCGTCTCGTGCAGAATTAATATCGTTAGAAGCGTCATTCAAAAGAGCTGAAAGCCCGCGCCCTAATACTTTTTTACTCATTTTGAATATTGGATTAGTTCTTTTTGTTGTTATTGTCTATTATTTCGGTAGCCAAAGCCAAATAGTTTTCGGCACCACGGCTTGTGGCATCATAGCTGATGATGCTTTCTCCATAGCTGGGGGCTTCACTCAGTTTTACATTTCGTTGAATCATAGTCTTGAAGACAAT
>JAQUTH010000047.1 GCA_028709885.1 Flavobacteriales bacterium | reverse complement strand
GTATTCCATGTGAATGGTGGTGTAGTACTCAAAGTCTTTTTCGTCTTTGACCACGCCTATCTCTTCACGCATTTCTCTTAAAGCCCCCTCCAAAGGAGTTTCGCCTGCATCTATATGACCAGCCACAGAAATGTCCCACATACCCGGAAAAGTATCCTTAGTGGTAGAACGCTTTTGAAGCAACACTTCGCCATTTGCATTGTATATCCAAATATGAGCGCTGGCATGCCATAGCCCGTTTTGATGAGCAGCTAATTTTGTGGTAACCACGCCTGTGAGCTTTTCATCTATGTCAAAAATATCTACTAATTCTTCCATTTTTCATCTATCAAATATATAAACTACAAATATGCTTATTTTTTTTCAACTCACCGCTTTTTTACCCTAAAAAATGCTAATTTTGTTTTCAGTAAAAAACAAACACATACATGATTTTATGAGTACAGAAAGAAAATGGACTACCATAAAGGAGTATTCAGACATACTCTTTGACTATTTTGAAGGGATAGCCAAGATAACTATCAACCGCCCAGAGGTGTATAACGCCTTTCGTCCAGATACCAATCAACAGATATTGGATGCACTGAACATCTGCCGAGAGAAAAATGAAATAGGCGTAGTGGTTATAACAGGTGCAGGGGACAAAGCATTCTGCTCAGGAGGAGACCAACACGTAAAAAGCCGCGGAGGCTATATAGGAACAGACGGAGTACCACGCCTTAACGTCTTGGATGTACACAAAGCCATACGAAGCCTTCCAAAACCAGTCGTAGCCATGGTAAACGGCTATGCGATAGGCGGAGGACACGTTCTTCATGTGGTGTGCGACCTTACAATAGCATCTGAAAATGCACGTTTTGGACAAACAGGACCAAAAGTAGGTAGTTTTGATGCAGGTTTTGGTTCATCGTATTTAGCACGTTGTGTAGGGCAGAAAAAAGCCCGTGAAATATGGTTCCTATGCCGTCAGTACACCGCCAAAGAAGCAGAAGAAATGGGAATGGTCAATAAAGTAGTGCCACTGGAAAGATTGGAAGATGAAACGGTAGAGTGGTGCAAAGTGATGCTTTCCCGTTCACCTATGGCACTCAGAATGATAAAACGAGGACTCAATGCAGAGCTTGACGGACAGCGTGGACTTATGGAATTAGCAGGCGATGCCACCCTTATGTTCTATCTTATGGACGAGGCGCAAGAAGGTAAAAACGCATTCTTGGAAAAAAGAGACCCAGATTTCAAACAGTTCCCTAAGTTTCCTTGATAATACAGTGATAACTAAAAAGCGGCACCTTTGGTGCCGCTTTTTTATTGCGAATATATTAAACTCCAATTTTGTTTTTCAAAATGGATACATCTCTAAGAAGTTGATTTACCGTGTCCTGCATTTGGTCTTGTGAAATCGCAGTCTCCATTATAGTCTGAGCCACATAACTAACAAAAGACCAAACCTCTAAAACATTTTGAAGAGGAATCTCATACGGCTGGTAAGCAGGATTTGTAGAAACGAGCAAAAGGACACCGCGTTTTAAGTCTGGAAAAACCTTTTTGAAAACGATACCATCTTCGGCAGTAACCACCACCGCATACTGACCGTCGCGCACCCCTTGCCAATTTACAACATACTCACCTATGACATAACTACCAGAAGCCACCGGAGGCATACTATCTCCTTTTATTGGAAAAGCGCGGTATTTTTTGTTAGGTGAAAGAAACGGCAATGACATATGAGGCAGAGAAGCCACCCACTCAGGGTCGGCATAACCAGTAGTGTAGCCAGCTTGGGCAGACACAGGCACTATCTCCACATTTTCCTCGTTGTCATCAGAAACGGTGGTAACCAACACACGAAGGCTTTTCCCAGATACATCTATACCTCCACTACTCATCATAACGCTTATCTGTTCATCTGAATATCTGGAAAAATCATCGCGAAGAAGAGTGTCAAGAGTTACTGAAAAAAAAGACGCTATCCGTTCCAAAATATCTATGTTTGGTTCGGACATACCGTTTTCGTAACTGCTCACAGTGGTGCGTTTAAGACTCAAAACAGTAGCCATACCGTCTTGGGAAAGACCCTTGACACGGCGGAGTGTTTTTAAGTTTTGAGAGAAAAAAGTACCCATTTTTGTGTTCTTATAGAATTTTCACAAAGATAAAAATTATTTTAGATACTTGACTTCTTTAAAATTGTAAATACGCTCTTTTTCTCCCTCATCTCGTATGACAAGCCTCCCTAAATCATCCACGCCAGTTATTGTACCTTTGAAAACACCGTCCTTATCCTCAAAAGTAGAGCATACCCCACGCAGATACATACTCTGATGATACCTAATGCTCAGATGCTCTTTTTCACCTTTTTTAAGTAAAGAATAATAATGCTGGATGCACTGTACTATTTCATTCAAAAGGGCGTTGCGGTCCACATCATCGTGGCAGTGAAGTCTCACTGACGTAGGATTTGGCACCCAATCTTCCCACTGAGTCTGGTTCACGTTCAGTCCCACACCTACCACAGAACGCGTAATGTTAGCACCACTTATGCTACTCTCTATCAGTATTCCGCATATTTTGTCTCCGCAGACGTAAATGTCGTTTGGCCACTTTATCTTTACCTCTGAAATGTATTTTTTTAGAGCTTTTGTTATCCCCAATGAAATGCACATATTTAAGTAAAAATGCTCCGTAGCAGACACATCTGGTAGTAGTAAAAGGCTGAATGTTAGATTTTTTCCATCTTGACTGCTCCAACGGTTAGTGCCTTGTCCACGTCCTGCACTTTGACATTCAGTGCTTACCACAGTGTACTGAGGAAGGTTTTTTCCGCTTTTTATCTCATCTAAAAGGTATGTAGATGTAGAATCTGTGGATGCAAGAGATATGATGTTTATTTCTGCTGTATTTTTTTCTTTCATAATGTTTGCAAATGGTAGATAGAAATACCATTTTTTTGACTAAATTTGTAACTTGTCAAAAGTAGAAAAAAATTATATAAAATAAATGGTAAAAAAGAAAACAAGTACAGACGCATTGCTCACAGAAGTGCTTCATCAGTTGGGTGAAATAAAAGCAAAGGATATAGTTCTAATGGATTTACGCGATATAGAATCCGCTGTATGCAGTTATTTCATAGTATGCACAGGTGGTTCATCTACCCACGTGGCAAGTATCAGCGGATTTGTAGAAAAAGAAGTATCACGCTCATTGAAAGAAAAACCATGGCACGTAGAAGGTGCTGACAACGCTCAATGGGTGCTGATAGATTATTCAGACATAGTGGTACACGTATTCCAAGAGTCAACACGCGCTTTTTATGACATAGAATCTCTTTGGGGCGATGCCAAAATAACTCACATTACAGAATAGTTTTTTTAAATCATTTCTATGGAAAATAAAAAACCAGTGCCTAACCGTTCGCCATTTAGTTTTTGGTGGGTTAGTGCTATAATAATAGCTGCGATATTCGGTATAGAATATTTCTACGGAGCTGAGTCAGCCCCAGCCGAAATATCACAAAAAGAGTTTTTCTCTCAGGTATTGCCTTCTGGGGACGTAAAAGAAGTGGTCATTTTCAATAAAGACTACGCCAATGTATTCCTTACCAAAGATGCAGTCAAGAGCGAAAAATACAAAGGACAGATAAAAAGCACATCCACAGATGCGCCACAATTCAAGGTCATTTTTATAGATGCTGCCAATTTTGAAAAAACATTCAATGAGGTAGTTACACAGTCTAACCTCAATGTTTTACTTAGAAAAGAAGTCCCAAACACACTCTTTGGAGACATCATATCATGGTTGCCACTGCTGCTAATGATAGGATTTTTTGTGTTTATGATGATGCGCATGAGCGGAGCATCGGGCGGAGGTAGTCAGGTGTTCAACATAGGAAAAAGCAAAGCTCGCGTATTTGATGAAAATGACCGCATAAAAGTAACTTTTGAAAACGTAGCCGGACTTGAAGGAGCAAAAGAAGAACTGCAAGAGATAGTCAATTTCCTTCGTGAACCATCCAAATACACACGTCTTGGTGGTAAAATACCAAAGGGAGCGCTTTTAGTAGGACCTCCGGGAACAGGTAAAACCCTTCTAGCAAAAGCAATAGCAGGCGAGGCAAACGTACCATTCTTCTCACTCTCAGGTTCTGACTTTGTAGAAATGTTCGTCGGAGTAGGCGCCAGTCGCGTTAGAGACCTTTTCAAACAAGCAAAAGAAAAATCTCCAGCCATCATCTTCATAGATGAAATAGATGCCATAGGACGCGCCCGTGGAAAAAACGCCATGACAGGAAGCAATGATGAACGTGAAAATACTCTAAACCAATTGCTAACAGAAATGGACGGTTTCCAGACAGACACCAACGTCATAGTCTTGGCAGCTACCAACCGTGCCGATATTTTGGACAAGGCACTCCTGCGTGCAGGACGTTTTGACCGTCAGATATATGTTGACCTTCCAGACCTAAATGAACGAGAAGCCATTTTTGCTGTTCACCTAAAACCTCTAAAATTAGCCGAAGGACTGGACATCAATTTCTTGGCACGCCAAACACCAGGATTTTCAGGTGCTGACATAGCCAATGTGTGCAACGAAGCAGCTCTTATAGCCGCCCGCAGAAACAAAGACAGCGTAGATAAGGAAGATTTCCTTTCAGCAGTAGATAGAATAGTGGGCGGACTTGAAAAACGCACTCGCATCATCACCCCAGCTGAAAAACGCGCCATAGCATTTCACGAAGCAGGGCACGCCACAGTTAGCTGGCTGGTAGAACACGCCGCACCGCTGGTAAAAGTAACCATAGTGCCACGCGGACAGTCATTGGGTGCAGCATGGTACCTTCCAGAAGAACGTCAGATAACCACAGCAGAACAGCTAAAAGACGAAATGTGCGCCACTCTTGGTGGACGTGCAGCCGAAAAAGTCATCTTTGACAATATCTCCACAGGTGCGCTTTCGGATTTGGAAAAAGTGAGCCGTCAAGCCACAGCCATGGTAACTATTTACGGACTGAACGAAAAACTGGGTAACATCACTTATTACGACTCTACCGGACAACGCGATTATGGATTTACAAAACCGTACAGCGAAAAAACAGCCCAAGTGATAGACGAGGAAATATCCAAAATAGTAGAAGAACAGTATGTTCGTGCCGTAAATATTCTCACAGAAAACAAGGATAAACTGACCTCTTTGGCAGAAAAATTACTGGAAAAAGAAGTCATTTTCAAGGAAGACTTGGAAGCTATCTTCGGACCACGCCCTTTTGACAAAGAAGAAACAACAAAAGCTACCGAAGCCAAAAATACAGCATCGGAAGACGAACAAAAAGAAGAAACAGTATAAATACCATTAAAATGCCTGACGCATCTACCGATAAAAAAGATATAAAAGATAAGTTTATAGCAGCTTCACTACCAGTGAGAGCCGTTTCTGCCGTAGTTTACGTAGTACTTTTGGTAGGGTGCGTGCTGTGGAGTAAGAATACTTTTTCAGCCTTTATGGGCGTTTGTTCCGCTGTGGCAATGATAGAATTTGCCCGTATGCAACGCCTTATTTTACCACTTAAAACAGTTCTTTTTATCCTTCATGCGGTCATCATACTTCTTTCTGAATGGATATTTAGAACAGATGTGCCAAAATACTATTTGGCAGCACTGACAGCAGTAGCGGTAATGTTGGCATTTGTGGCATTTATAGTGGCTCTTTTCAGCGGAAGAAATGACTCTGCGGTGCAGTTGGGCAGTTTTACCACAGCAATACTGTACGTTAGTGTGCCTTTTTCACTCGGAATGGCATTGCCTGACGTAACAGAAAAATGGGTCATTTTAGGAATATTTATTCTTTTGTGGAGCAATGACACCTTTGCGTATATATTCGGAATATCACTCGGACGACACAAATTAATGGAACGCATTTCTCCAAAAAAGACCTTAGAAGGCTTTGTAGGAGGAGTAGTATGTACCATTGTGGCAGGAGTTGCCCTTTTTTACATTATGGGCAATGTCTGCACTCTTAGTATGGAAAACTGGATAGTTATATCACTGGTGGTCAGTGTGATAGGTACTATGGGTGATTTGGTGGAATCCATGTTCAAAAGACAGGCAGGAGTGAAAGACTCAGGACGCATAATGCCCGGACATGGAGGCATCCTTGACCGTCTGGATAGTTTTATCATGTGCGTACCATTTGTATTCATTTATTTATATTTTATAAGCTAAAACGAGATATGAGATTTTCAATACACAGAGAAGGTAAAAAAATACTTCTATCCATATTTGCATTGCTGGTAATAATAAACCTGCTCACGTTTCAGTTTGTGGCATCGCAAGGCGTATTTTTGTTTGTCCTGTGTACCACGCTTACAGCTTATGTACTTATAACACAGTTTTTTAGAAATCCAAAACGCTATACCGAGGATGTGTCTGAAAACCAAATCCTTTCGCCAGTAGATGGCAAAGTGGTGGTGATAGAAGAAGTCTTTGAAGGGGAGTATCTCAACCAAAAAATGAGACAAATATCAGTATTTATGTCTCCTACCAATGTTCACGTAACACGTTATCCAGTAGGTGGCATGGTAGAATATTCCAAATATCACCCGGGAAAATACCTTGTAGCGTGGCATCCAAAGTCATCGGTAGAAAATGAACGCACTACCGTTGTGATAGAAAACCCAACAATTGGCAAAATACTCTATCGCCAGATAGCAGGAGCTATGGCTCGCCGAATAGTGAACTACGCTATGGTAGGGCAGACTGCTCACCGAGGTGAAGACTCAGGCTTTATAAAATTCGGTAGCCGTGTGGACGTTCTTATACCGTTGGATTACAATGTGAAAGTGGCTCTGGGACAAAAAGTGCGCGGTGGAGAGACTGTAATAGCTGAAATGCCTGAAAAAAAAGTAAATCAATTACTCTTTTGATGAAAAACGCGTATCTCGGTACGTCTGTTTTTACTTTTACCATCATCGGTATTATTAGATGAAATGGGAATAGTATCTCCATAACCACGTGTTGAAATCCTTTCTTTTTCAACCCCATAAGAAACTAACGCATCTGCCACAGAATTAGCGCGTTTCTCAGATAAAATGGCATTGTATTCCTTGTCTCCTGTATTATCTGTATGTCCAGAAATCTCGGCATACAAATCCTCATTTTCCAAGAGAAAAACAGCCATATTTTTTACTTGCAAAGCAGAAACGCTATCCAGCGAATAAACATCGGTAGCAAAATGAACATCGCTCATATCAATGACCGCATTTTCTGTTATCTTTTCCAAAATGATGTCATAAGAAACATTACCGCCATTTTCATTGGTACTAATGGCTGAAAAGTGAGGCAAAAAGCCTTTGGAAACAGCTGATATTTTGTACTTTACACCACTAATGGCAATGACAGAAAGACCTTTTTCTGTAATATTAACCACAGGATCCTCGTTTTTCTCATCATCTGCACGAATGTATATCTGAGCATTATAAATAGGAGTGTTTTCTATGGTTTTTATAGCTATTGATATGATATTCATGTTTTTAGCTATTACATCATCTGGAAGGGCAAACATATAAATATCAAGCCCACCATAACTATCAGGAAAAGAATCGGTAGCGAAAAAACCATAACGCCCACTTCGGTCTACTCTAAGACTGTATTGCTCGTTTTCGTTATTTATTTCATTACCAAGGTTTTGCGGAGTACTCCATTTGCCATTACTGTCTTTTTTTGTCATAAAAAAATCAAGCCTACCGTAAGTGTTGTGTCCCGAAGACGAAAAATACAACGTTTTGCCGTCTGCATGAATGAAAGGAGACACTTCGTCCATGGGTGTGTTTATTTCTGAAATAGGCTGTGGAGTAATCCAAATGCCGTTTTTTTTCTCACTCACCCATATATCCTTGCCTCCTTTTCCTCCATGACGAGATGAACTAAAATACATGAAACATCCGTCAGGAGAAACACTCGGATGTGCGTCCCAGTACTCTGTACAGATAGGTCTGCCCATGTTTTTTGGACGCGAAAAACCTTTTTCAGTGAGCTCACAATAAAAAATATCACATAGTCCTAAGTTGTTTTTTTTGCCACCACATGAAGAAAAATACAATGTCTTGCCGTCGTAACTAAGAAAAGGAGAACCCTCGTTAGCAGGCGTATTTATGTATTTTGAAATGCTTTTGGCAGAGTCAAAACTGCCGTTATTTAGCGTAGAAATGTATATATTCTCATTTTTTTTGTTTTTTAACATTCGTGTAGATGTAAAGACAAAAGTACTGCTATCCGCACTTATCATAGGGTCATAGTCATCCCAAGGACTATTTATATTTTGGTTTAGATGAATGAAAATAGTACTGTCAGTATCTTTGAGGCTGTTTTTTTCTACATAAAAAAACTCCACACAAATGTGAGGAGTTGTATTTTTACTGTACAAAGGGAAAATATTTGCCAAAAAAACGACAAATACAAAGCCTAAGGTATATTCATGTATTTGTGAGTTTGAAGGCTTGCACGCCACTGAGGATGCTCCATGACGTATTTTGTTATCATAGGCATCACCGTTTCTCTGTTGTCCCATTCTGGTTGGAGTAGTAGGGCGCATGTGTTTTTTGTCTTTTTGGCGTGTTTTTCAGCCCAAATGAAATCTTCCTCACCGCAAATGACCACTTTTAGTTCATCGGCAGTGGCTATCATCTCATCCAGAGGCTCTTTGGCTCTCTTTGGAGAAACGCATATCCAATCCCATTTGCCACTAAGAGCCACCGCTCCAGATGTTTCAAGGTGAACTTTAAGACCTTTTTGGTGCAGTAGTGAAGTTAATAAATCCATATCCCAAATCAAAGGTTCTCCACCAGTAATTATTACCGTTTTTACTACTTCGGGAATGTTATTAACTATTTCATTGACAGAAAATTCTTGGTGAGAAACAGCATTCCAACTATCTTTCACATCACACCACGGACAGCGCACTGGGCAGCCAGCCGTACGGATGAAATATGCGGCACGTCCACTGTGGCACCCTTCGCCTTGTAGGGTGTAGAAACGTTCCATTAGTCTTATTTTTTCTGTCATGTCTTAAATGAAAAACAAGGTTTTAGTTTCCCAAAACCTTGTCCAAATGTGTTTTTTAGTGTGTAACGGTTTTATTTCATGTTGGTGAAGACGTACTGTACGTCATCGTCCTCATCTAAACGTTCCAAAAGTTTGTCAACATCGGCGCGTTCTTCATCAGAAAGCTCTTTGTAATCCATGGCAACACGCTCAAAACCAGTGCTGTCCACTGTAAATCCTTTTTCTTCTACCGCTGCGTTGAGTGCTCCAAAGTCTGCAAATGCGCCGTATATCATGACAATGTTGTCATCATCTTCAAAAACTTCCTCTGCTCCGAAATCTATAAGTTCCAATTCCAATTCTTCTACATCTATCTCAGGTTTTTGAATTTTGATGAAGCATTTGCGTTCAAACATAAATTCAACACTACCGCTGTTTCCCAAAGTACCTCCACATTTATTGAAAATGGTGCGAAGATTTGATACGGTGCGTACGTGGTTGTCAGTGGCTGTCTCTACCAAAACAGCTATTCCGTGAGGGGCATATCCTTCGTAAATGAGTTCCTTGTAGTCATTTTGCTCCTTACTCATAGCCTTTTTGATGGCACGATCCACGTTTTCCTTTGGCATGCTTACTGCCTTGGCGTTTTGGATAGCCATACGCAGACGAAGGTTGTTTTTAGGGTTGTCTCCACCTTCTTTTACGGCTATAGTTATCTCTTTGCCTACACGAGTGAAGTTCTTACTCATGGAAGCCCAACGTTTCATTTTCGCAGCTTTGCGGTATTCAAATGCTCTTCCCATTTTATATAATGTATATGGAGTGAATTTTTAGTTATTATTTTGCTGTGCAAAGATATGGAAAATATTTTTTTTCTCCCATAATAACACCTTATTATTTATAAGGTGTACAGGTATTGAAATATTCTTATTGAAAAGACATTTTAAATAAATTAAAAGTGTTAAAAAAATTATCATAAAAATTTACCATTTGAAAAAATGCCTTTGTAGTATGTTGTAGTGCTATTTTTATAGCACAAAAGTTAAATATTATTAACTCATTTTTTGTTATATGTGTCATAGTGTTGTAAAACAACGTTATGGCGAAAATTGTTTCTGTTTTATAGTCAAAACATTTGAGAATGTCAATACTAAAACAGTTTTTTTTTCATCTTTTTTTTGTACATTTTTGTATTCTCTCTTTGGAGAAAATAATAAGTGAATAAAAAACAACTATACGACCTGTCCAATATTTTGATAATGAAAACAGAAACAGCTGCTACACTGTGGAATGAGTGCTTGAAGATGATAGGAAAAACTGTCAGTCCAGAAAACTATAAAAAATGGTTTGCTCAGACAAAAGGTATTTCCGTGGAAGGGAAGATGCTCACAGTACAAATTCCAGATACATCCTTCTATACATGGATAGAAGCAAACTGCGCATCAGCATTGCGTGAGGCACTAAATTCTGTTATTGGGACAGACGCTTGTTTGCGTTATAGTTTGCCAAAGCCTTCATTATCAGTTGTTAAAGAGCCACTTAAAAAGACAGAATCTTATGCTCCTTTTTCATCTCATCTAAATGCTCATTACACATTTGAGCAGTTGGTAGAAGGTGAAAGCAACCACGCAGCTATCTCTGCCGGACGTACCATAGCGTCTAAACCAGGTAAAACAGCATTCAACCCTATCTTTATTTATGGAGGAGTAGGGCTTGGAAAAACGCATCTGGTGCAGGCGATAGGCAATAAAGTAGTTGCAGAAAACCCTCAGTACAGAGTCCTTTATATCCCTTCTGAAAAATTTATTCAACAATACGTAGACTCTTATCACCAAGATAAACGCAATGATTTCATCAATTATTATCAGAATATAGACGTTTTGATAATAGACGATGTGCAGTTTTTCTGCGGTAAGACAGGTTCACAAGAGGTATTTTTCCATATTTTCAACCATTTGCACCAAAATGGCAAACAACTCATCCTCACCGCTGACCGCACACCTGTGGATATGAGAGACATCCAAGACCGTTTGCTTTCTCGTTTCAAATGGGGACTGACTGTAAAATTGGATACTCCTGATTATGAACATCGTTTGCGCATTTTGAAGGATAAACTCGTCCGCGAAGATATAAAAGACATACCAGACGATGTGATAAACTACATAGCCAAAACGGTGGACACTAACATCCGCGAATTGGAAGGTGTGGTAAACTCACTTTTGGCTCAGTCAACTATCATTCATCGTGAAATAACTCTTGATTTGGCAGTGGACATAGTATCTCAGTTTATAAAAACAACCAAGAAAGAACTCACATTGGACTACATAAAGAGCGTGGTATGCCAGTCTATGGGAGTGGAATCCAGTCTTTTAGAGTCATCCAGCAGAAAAGGCGAGATAGTACGTGCTCGCCAGATAGCTATGTATTTTGCCAAAACGCTCACACAGAAATATTCTCTTCAAAATATAGGTTCACAGATAGCAGGACGAGACCATTCAACAGTTATTCACTCATGCAAAACAGTGTCCAACCTTATAGAAACAGATAAAAAATTCCGCAGTATGGTAGATGACATACGCGTTAAAATACTTGCGTGTGCATAAAAACGCGGTTTAGATAAAAAGTATAGGGGCTTTACATTAATTAGTAAAGTCCCTTTGTTTTTTTGCGGTCTATCTTGCCAGTATGAGTAAGAGCAAATTTTTTTAGAAAAAATACCTCTTTCGGGCGATGAATACTGTCAAATTTTTCCGTTAAAAAAGCACCTAACTGCGGAAAATCTTTTTCTTCTCCCTCAATTAAAAGGACTTGCTTTTCGCCCAATATCTCATCTGGCGTGGAAGTAACAAAAAAACGACCTTCCAATATCTCAGAAAGTACTTTTTCTGTCTGCTCAGGGTGTATTTTAACCCCGCCAGAATTTATGACGTTATCAGCCCTTCCTTTCCAAATGAAATGTCTCTGGTCTAAAAGTTCTACCAAATCGGTGGTTATCACATCGTTTTCGCATATCAAAGGAGCGTGTATTTTTAGTGTTTGGTTATCTGTTATATCAAACGAAATGCCAGTAAGAGCGGTGTACTGCTCTTCAAAACATGGGTACAGTTCCCTTATAGCCACATGAGTAATGGTTTCTGTCATAGCGTATGACTGAAAAATGCGTGTAGTGATGTTTTCCTTTTCCAGCTTTTTCAAAAAAGATGATGAAACATCACCACCTCCAACGAGTATTTTCTTTACTTTTTTAAGAGAAGACAAATCCTGATACATCTGCAAAGGTACTACCGCTGAAAAATCAACATTTTTTTTCAAAATGTCTAAAAAACAAGAGCAAGGAGGTATCACCTCTACGTTCCACCCTAAGACCATTGCT
>JAQUTH010000046.1 GCA_028709885.1 Flavobacteriales bacterium | reverse complement strand
AAGGGAAAAAGACATCTACTATATCTGCAATATCATTAGGTATATTACCATCAGTCCAATATACTGATATACCAGTGAGAGAATCACATATTTTAAAAGCATACTGTTTAATTTCTGTTACAGAGGCAGGAATGCTGAGGTTACCAGTAAATTTACAGTTATAAAAAGCAGCTACTCCTATTGTTTCAAGATTTGACGGAAGTGTTAATGTACCAGAAAAATTGCATGAATCAAAAGTCGCTTCATTGATGTTTTTAAGTCCATCAAATATGGTGAGAGAGCCTGTAAAACCAGACATCCTGAAAGCATTACTCCCTATATAAGTTACAGAGGCAGGAATGACCAAATCACCTGTGAAATTGCATAAAGTAAAAGCAGCATCTCCTATTGTTTCCAGCCCAGAAGGTAATGTAAGAGTATTGTATCCACATTTCATGAATGCTTGTTCTTCTATGGTTTTAGTAGAAGCAGGAATGACAAGGTCTCCACTAAGAGAAGAACAATAAAAGAAAGCAAGCGATTCTATGGTTTCCACCGTAGAAGGTATAGTAACATTTTTAAGAGCTGTGCACTGTCTGAACATACCATTAGGTATGGTCTTGGTAGTACCAGACACATTGGCTGTTGTTAAATTTGTACAGTGTGAGAAAATACTGTCTCCTACCACAGCATTGTCATTTATAGCTATGTTCACTGTTTTAAGTGTTGCGCCGTAAAAGGCTTTATTTCCTATGGTCTGCACTGTGGCAGGTATGGTAATAGAACCGTTCATTTTAAAAGATGCGAAAGCACTATCTCCTATATGTGTAACAGTAGAAGGCAAGGTAAATGTAGATGTGTCATCAAGTCCATTCAAATAGCACGAATAAAAAGCATAATTACCTATGTATTCCAACCCCTCAGGTAATGTAACTGATGATAATCTACGGCAGTTATTAAACGCCCTTTCATATATTTTTTTCACAGTGGAAGGTATTACCAGCGCTCCGGTTAATACTACATCTGAGAAAGCAAGTGAACCTATGGCTGTAATACCCTGTGGAAACTTAAACTCAGTAATGTTATTTTGAATTTGAAAATTAGAATTATAAATGAATGCTTTCTGAGGTATAGCGTTAGCTTCTTGGTTTTCGGTGTCAGAAAGGGATATGGAGCCTACCACTGTACTACCAGAGAGATCCAAATTTGTAAGTGAGCGGATGTCTCCAAGGTTATACAGGTCTGCTTGGTTTACTGTTCCGTTAATGGCAAGTTTTTTTATCTTGCCATTAGTCATGTAGTCAGTACCGAATGTAGCTATTAACTGCTCAGAAAGTGTGCTTATAGAGTTGTCAGAGGCATTAGCATTGTTAGTGAATGTTAAGGGTGAGGCTTGACCGCCTATTAGGTCTTCTTTGTTCCAATCAGATACTTCCACAGAGCTGACTTTCACTACGTTCTTTCCTACGTTTAGTTTTAAGGTGTAGTGTTTGCCCTTTTCGTATGTGAAGCTACCGGGAATGCTGGTTCTTACGCCATTTACCCATATTCCTCCCAATGAGGTAACACTACCTGGTAATACCACAGCAGAGAATGTGTGAAGTCCAGCACCTGACTCATCAGCCGTAAAGTATGCAGCCACTTCATTAGTAGCACTATATACAGTGGCTTGGTCTCCTGTTGCGGTAGAAAAAACAAAGCCAGCAATATTAGGCTTGGTGGTTGCGTATTGGTCTCCGTATGAAACTATCTTGATGGTAACTTTTGACAGCATGTGCTCAAAACCCAGACTTATGGCATTGCCAGTGGTGTGAGTCTTGGAGGCTGCTGCGGCTACCATGTAATCAGCATTTTTATAAGTGTCTAAATCTGCTTGGTTAGACGGAAGTCTAAAAGTAGTCAGGGTGCTGTTAGCTGGGAAAGAACCTGCAAATTCCATACTTTCGGCTGTCCATTTGTGGAAATCGCCATCTGGGACCCATTTGCCATTGGAGTATTTGTATGTGTAAGACTTGTTGCCACTGAAAACGTTTATCACATCGTTTTCATCCCATGTGGTAACGCCGTTTTCTCCTTCTGTTGTTTTAGTAATTGCGCCGATAGAGGCGTTTACTTTTACAGCCAGAGGGTCATTGTCATAGGAACTGCCGTTGTCTTTTGCGCACGCTGTGGCTAAAATGGCAGATATATATAAGGCTATATTTTTTATTTTCATGTTTTGTTTTTTTATTCAGTTTCAAAAACATCATCGGGAGAAACCATTTCCCAGTTAGCAATGGTCATATCACCACCTGTTACACCGTCCACACCTACGTTGAGGTTTAGGGCGTATGCTTGTCCGGATACAAAAGTATGAGCCGTAGGAATAGTATATTTATACACTTTGGTTGTGGTGTAAATAGATATAACAAGGTCATTGGCTTGATGCTCTGCTGGTCCTACTATACATTCGTATGTGGTTTTGGCGCGTGTACCTTCTATACCCCCTTGTCCTGGGGTATATGACAGAGCGTGCATGTTTATGGTTCTACCAACATTTAGATATATTGATACTTCATCAGAAAATAGCGCTATTTTTTTATCTGTATAAACGCCTGATATTTGTACTTTGGTAACAGGAGAAGTCTCAGTTGTGTTCATCTCAGTACCCAGAGATATGTTGATGAACATCTTGGACATCATGTGGTTAAGTACTATTGGCAGTTTCTTGTTTACCAGCGCCTGTGCTGGTGTGAGGTATTCTGCGCCAGTGCCGTTGTTTACAGAGTATACAAAATCACTGTTTTTCAGGTTCGCCTCGGTACTTTGGTCAAGTTCAATTACAGGCGGAACAAATGGACCACTTCCATAATCCAATGTGCCATAGTAAGGAGAATAAGCACATATTTTGAATTCTTTGTCAGAACCTTCCCAAAGAGGAGTGATAACATTATTGAAATATTGGTCGTTGTAATTTACCCATTGATTGTTTTCAAAACGTGCATTTACACCTTCGTAAGTGTATGTAGCATTACCGCTTTTAGGAGTGATGTAATAGCAAATACTTGTTATATTTTCCGAAGTAGTACCAGCCTTAGTCAGGGTATTGACCGCGGCGGTGGACACTCTTATCTGAGAGTCCTCAGGAAAATTGGTGTTCCCTTCATTTTTTGAGCAAGCAACTACCGATACGGCAGCGCAAGCTATTATTATATGTTTAATGTTCATTATTTTTTTGTTTATTGGCGTTCAGAAAGTTTGAAAGCACTGTTAAATCTGGTGTTATACAACTCTGTTGTTCCAGCAGGTATGGAAAGTGTACCTGTACCACCTATAAGGAACTGGTCTGGTATGTTTATGCCATCAGGAATGCTCTCTGTCCAGTTAAGTACCAACTCATTTAGATTAGTAGCATTTTGAAAAGCAGTAGCGTCTATTGTTTGTACAGAAACAGGTATGTTCAGTGATGTAAGTGATGAGCAACCGCTAAATGTGCTTGCTCCAATGATTTTAAGACTCTCTGGTAGTGTTACATCTTTCAGTGCTGAACATAATGCAAAAGTATATTCCAAGTCTTTTACATAATTGGTAGAGAATGTTACGCTTTCCAATAATGTGTTATTTTCAAATGTACTTTGGAGTATCTCAATATTTGCTTTAATATTAGCTGATGTTGTTTTCATATATGAAAATGTTCCTTGCCCCATTGATGTTACTGATTCTGGTACAGTCATAGAACCTGTTATATTTGTATGTAAAAAAATATAATTTCCAATACTTTTTAAGCCCTCACTAAGGGAAATCCCTAAAAAGCCAGTACAATCAGAGAATGCATTATTTCCTATTGATTCTACCGAAGCAGGGATAGAAATAGTCCCTATGATAGATTTACACTCCTGAAATGCACACGCTCCTATCTCTTTTAGTGTTGAAGGTAAATGGAGCAGACCTGTAAGTTTAGAGGCAAAAAAAGAATACGTTGCTATATATTTCAAATCCTTAGGAAAGAAGAAATATTTTAATTTCTCATTGTTATAAAATATTCTATAAGGAATAGTATTGCCATTCTTTGAAGTTATTTCATTTGTCAAAGAATTTACATAATAAGTAATATCACCCACCACAGAACATTCGCTAAGGTCTATGGTTTCCAGAGTGGTTATACTGGCAATAGTGCGGAAATCTGCTTGGTTAATAGTACCTACTAATTTTAGTTCGGTGGACGGATATGCAGTAACATAGTTAGCGCCATACTCCTTAACAAGAGCGTCTTTTAAGTGGCTGACAGTACTATCCTGCGCATCGGCAGATATAACAAAACCGCTTATGTCATTGGTTGAACCGTCTGGCATAGCCACAGGGTCATCCCAGTCAGTAACAATAACAGAGTTGATATTTACCACATCCTTTCCTATGGTAACGTTGTACACGTATGCCTTACCTTCCTCCATAGCTGGTATGTCTTTTATCATAGGAAAAAAATATATCGTAGGGGCGTCAGCGTTAAATACAACGAATTGCAGAAAAAAATCATAAGGAGTGGGAAATACATTATCACTAGGTATTACCAGTGCAGTGTATGTGCTACCTACATGTCCTTTATTAAGTACATTTGCATTAAGATGCATGTAACAAAGAAGCGGGATTCCTGTTTTAGGTATTTTACTGTATCTTGATAAGATCACTACATTATCTATACATAATTTATCTGGGTCAAACTGGTTATTAACCCCAGCTATTTTTACCACAACCTTAGCTGTGTGGCGTGTGAAGTTAAGGTCTACCGGAGTGCCAAGTACAGAGGGCTTAGCCATTTCAGTGGTGGCTGTCATATAGTCAGCAGAAAGTAATCCATTAATACTAGATTGATCATATGGCAGAGTAAAAGTGGTGTATGTGGCAGATGCAGGGTACCATGCTTGGAAAGTAGTGGTGCCTGAGTTCTCCCATAGAATGTGTTCTTGTGAAGAAAGGTTCCATGCGCTACCATCATAGGTGTACTGCGCGGAAGTGGAAGAAGAAGTTGTTTTCATTCCTATGACATCATTTGCAGTCCATTGAGAGCCATCATCCAAAGAGTTAACCTTTGTCTGGGTGGCTATGGTAGGGTTAATTTTGATATCATCGGAAGAATAACTTTTTTCAGATTTCTGGCATGAAGCACTCAGTAGTGCCAGAGATAATATTAAAATGTGTTTTTTCATATCTTACAATTTATTCGGTTTCTATATCTTCTCCGTTAGCCCCGTTACCATCTGACCATGGAGTCATGCTGAATGCTCCTGCTGTAACTATGTTTTTACCTACCGTAATAGGTAATGTGTATTGGGTGCCTTTTTTTAGAGTAACAGCTTCTGGTAGAGTATATTCGTATGTTTTACCATCTATGATAAATGATATGGAAGGAGTGGCTGTTTGTGGTATTACTATACATTCGTATGTAGCGACAGCGCATTTTGTATCATTATCTCCTGCTATGTATTTGGAGGTCTCCTCATACGGAGTTATTCCCTTAAAATCAACAGTAGTAACAGATATCATTTCACCGTCACCAAGTTTAAATTCACCATTTATATTGAAGTCATTTACAGATATTTCTGTTATAGGGTTGGAGGTTGTACCAATAGAGGCGTTGAAGCTTGTACCCATGGTTATGGTAATTATCAACTTACTCATTATGTGAGTGAGGTTTAGTTTTATCTTACCATCTTCTCCTAATCCTGATTCAGGGTCTGTACTTGTAGGATCAACAATTTTATCCTGAAACACAATATCAGTAGATTTGATAGCGTCTATGGTGTTTTGTATTGTGGGACTATTGAATGCAAAAACGGAGTCTATTTCTGAATTCCACAGGCTGTTATATGGAGAATAAGCCAGAATTTCTGTATCATCTTTTGCTTTCCATAACATCTGTGATGCAGAAACCCACTCTCCAGCTATTTTGGTGTGTTTTATGTTAATATGATTCATCCCTGTTCTTTGGGTAGCGTAAATGCCCATGTCAGATATGTTTTCAGTGGTCATACCTGCTTTGGTTGATACTATTTCTGTGCTGAACCGAATGACTGAATCATCAGGAAAATTGCTCTTCGGTGCGCTTTTGCTGCACGCAACCACTGCTGTTGCCAGCAGGGCTATGGATAAGGTTTTAATGTTCATATATATATAGGTGTAATTATTAATCTATTGCCTCTCCACCATCTATTGGCTGTGATGTGCCCCAAGGGTTGATAGTAACACTACCAAGCTCTATTTTAGAACGACCTACTATAAGGTTTACAGTCTGTGATGTCCCTTCGCTAAGAGCTATTTCTCCGTTGTGAGTGTATGTGTATGTTTTACCGTTGATTACTATGTCTATGGTAGTTATACCTTGTGGCACCATGATAGAGGTGTACACTTTGTTAGCTGTTATAGCAGGAATGTTTATGTCAGAATCTTCGCCAGTGGCAGAAACTTTCTTTAAAAGGTAGTCTATTGTACCAGTAGTTTTTCCTTTAACAGAAAGAGAAGTAACTATTGGTGTTTCATCAAATTCGTTGCGGAAAGTAAGAGAAACTATGATTTTTGACATAATGTGGTCAAAAGTCAAAGGAACGATACCACCAGCGGCAGTGCGTCCTGTTACCTCAGTGGCTACCAAAATGTCAGATTTAGGTTGGTCTGTTGGGTCAAGAGTGTAGGTGTCAGCAGTGAAGTTGGTTATAGCCTTTGAAGGGAACACGCTCATGAAATAGTGGTTTGAAGTCATGTCATCCCAACGCATAAGAGGAGCAGGAGTCCATACAGTACCGTCATAAGTGTTTACAGAGTTGTTTACCACCAATGTAGCAGGTATGACAGAGGCGGAACCTTTCCAAGCGTACACGCTTATAGCGTCGCCTGAGGTGAAGCTTTTTCCGTCATCAGAAACTTTGGCAAGGGTAGAAACAGAAGCAGATACTTCTATAAATTCAGATGTGGTTGGGTTTGATTTGCTGCAAGAACATAGTCCCATAGCAATAGCTGCAACAGCTAATAATGTTTTTTTCATGTTAAATTATAAATTGGTTTTAAATGTTATTATATTTTTAATCTCGTGGATTTAGTATTTCTCCGTTGATAGGTTCGCTTTCTTTCCAGCCGTTTATTTCGGTTATTTCCAATGTAACTCCCACGCGGAAATCCGAATATTTCAAAACAGATTCATACTGGCCACCGTTTATCATCTGAGGCATTTCAGCGTAAAAATCCAAAACTCCACCGTTAGAGTAGTAAATGGTAAAATGTATCACCGTTTTTATGTCCGAAGCAGCTTTTGTGATGTTGTAATCTATCACAGGCATCACTAATTTCTTAGGAAAAATGACCGAGCCATTAGCAGGAGCAACAGTTCCCAAAGGAGTAGATTTAGTAGTGTGGCTCAGTTTCTCGGTGGCAGGAAAATAACCATCAGCAGAGTTTACCACTTCTGCATTTATTGAAGTAACTTCGGAGGGAACACCGGAAATAGTAATAGAAAGTTCGGACATAGCACGTGAAAGAGTTTGAATACACTGTGTTATCTTGTAGTCCTTCATTTCTACTTCTTTTGAGGCAAAATGACTGTGATTTAGTAATGCCGAAGGGTCTTTAACGCTAAGAAAAAGGTCTTCTATTTTAGTTACCTCCTCTTTTGAGGAATGAATAAAAGCATCTTTTATGTTTGTGGCGCAGACAACTTTGTATTTACCAATAGGCAAAGAAATGGGTGTCTCAGCCATAACGTCAGAAGAAGGAAACGTATAGGTTTTTAACAGAACGTCAGAACTAAAAATCCAAACGGTAATATCGTTTATAGTGTCTTCTGTCTTGTTTTCAAGCCCTATTGCCAAAGCAGGAACCACCTCGGCTCTTTTTTGACATGCACATATAAATAATATAAGAAAAGCTAATATAAAGTATTTTTTCATCAGATTTATTCTTTATTGTTCTGTGTTTCTGTATGACGGGCTTGTTCAGCGTTGTTCAGCAGGCTTACACCCATACCAATGCAAGTGATACGCTCTGGTTTGATACCACGCAGCACCAAAAAGTCTTTTACAGCCTTAGCGCGTGCAATGGATACTCTTTGGTTAGCCTTCTGTGTACCTACTGGGTCGGTCCAACCTTTAACCACTATTGCGCTTTCTGGGTTTTCTTTCATCATTCTGAGTATCTCTTTCATCTTGTCTCTTTCAGACCATTCTATCCATACACTGTTGAAGCTGAAATAGATAACTGGATAAACAGCATCCGATGCGCTATCCTGAGATATTTGAGCCATAGGTGTTTTTTCTTCCTCAATTACCTCTGTAACATCTTTTTCAGGTATTGAATCTATAACATCAATAGTTTTTTCTTCGCTAACATTTTCTGTCATAACGGTAGGTACAACAGCGGTAGTGGTATTCCTTTGCTCTAATGTATCAGAGGTGCAAATAGGAGATTTTTTGCTTGTAAAATTCCAAATGATGTCAATACCTGTGTTCCAAACGTAGTTTCTATCTATGTATATTTCAGGAATACCGTCCATTTCCTTGCCATTTATCCACATAATTCCTGTTTTAAGTCTTAGGGAAATGTTATTGTTTACTTTGTATCCCACAGCAATATCTCCGCCAAGACCTACGCTGGTGGATGCTTTGCCTTTTATCATAACTTGTTTTGTATCAGCGTGTTTTATGTCATAGCTGTGAAAAACAGCGTAAATAGCAGGAGCTACATACACAGACCATGAGGATGAATTATCTCTTTTAAACACTCTTAGAAGGTCTACATAAAAATGAGCTCCTATTTTAGTCATTGACACTTTTGAGTAAATATCGGTGTATGAGGCACCGTTACTTCCTATCACAGGGGCATAATACCTTTTCCCATTTTCTCCCAGCCAAAAATATTTGCTACATTCACATGTACCAAGTCCTACCTGAGAGTATCCAGCCGATAATTCTACGGCAAACATGTCCGATAAGTGGTATCCTCCTAACACGCCTGCATTCCAGCCTACACGCGTTTTTTCGCTACCGAAAGATGAAAATGAACTGACTCCGAATGTTGCACCTGCGGATATTCCTGTGTACCACTTAGATACATCTTGTGCGTGCAGAGATGAAAATATAAATATCCCCGCTAACAGATAGATAAGACGATGTTTATACATTATGTAATTTTAAGATGAGAAAGATTATAATGCGCTTTTTATTCAGTATAGAAAGGCACGGTCAAAGGTATTTAGTAAAAATGTTTATTAAGTGCTATATGAGAAGTAAAACATCTCATATATGTAAAAATCATGTCCTATATGTGAAAATATAGTCCCAATATTGGAAAAACGCTAAGAGACAGAGTGTTGCTATTTATCCTTTGTTTTTTGGGCTATTATGCGAAATTCTGAGGGAGACATGCCATATTGCTGACGAAATAGACGGTAATATGTGGAACGAGATGAGAATCCTGCATTTTCACATATTTCATCCATTGAAAGAAAAGATGAATTTGATAAGAGATGACAAGCGTATTTTAATCTCAAACGGTTTATGTATTCGCCCACTGTTAGTCCATCTGTACATACACGTATTGCTTCGGCAAGATAAACCTCATTTGTGCCTATCGTATCTGAAAGGTCTTTTCGGCGTATGTTTGGGTTAGTGAATAGTTTATCGTTTACCATTTTTTCTGAAATGGATTTGAATAGCATTTTTTCTTTTGAATGAGTGTCTTCTTGCGTATAAGTCTGTGTTTTTTCAGCTTTTTCCTCGGTCTGATCCATGCGTTTTATTTGTTGATACAGGGCTATATTTTTTCTATTCAGACGGAATGAGTAAACTATTATAAGAGTAAGTATTATGACTAAAAATACGCATATAGATACAGCTATGAATATTTTTTGTGATATTATTTGGTTTTCGGCTTTCAGAAAATCCACGTCGTAAATAGTTTTGAATTCATTTAGCTGAGTGGTAGTCTGGGCTATGTTCATAGAGTCTATTTTTTCTCCCCATAACTCAAAAAGTTCTACTGCTTTTGCATTGTTGCCATTTTGGTGATACAGCTTGGCGCAGTTTGATATGGCATATAACTCAGTGGTGTGAAGGTTGTTTTTATCTAAATGGCGTAAGTTTTCTTCGGCATATTCCAACGCTTTTGGATAATCTTTTTTTGCTTGGTAATACTTGGAAAGAAGTGAGCGAACTTTGTATTGAACTATCGGTTTACGACCTTTGGCACACTCAACCACTTTATCCACATACACCGATGCGGAATCCAGCATGCCTTGTTCTATGAAAAGAGATGCCCGCGAAGCGTAACAATATAAATATCTGCCAGATAGGTTTATTTTTCCGCCGTGTTTTTCTGCATTTTTCTGAAAATCTTTCAATACTTTTTCCCACTGCTCGGTATAATACAGCTGAGCATCGTATTTCTTCATATTTTCCAGTACCTGAGTTAGTTGAGAAAATGAACTTAACAAAATGGTTATATCGTCCTCTTTTATAAGCACAGACACAGCACGTGATAAAAATTTTTCTGCTAATGTGTAGTTTTTGGTAACGTAATAAGCTATGCCTATGTTGTAGCAGGATACGCCTATACCATAATTCAGTTTGTTTTCGTTGGCAAAAGAGTACATCTTCATAGCTTCGTTTAGAGCAGAAAGAGGCATCCCAGATGCTTGATACATTTCCACTTTGGCAGCGCGAGAGTTGAAGTAGTAGTCCCACATATGGTTAGTTTGGAAAAATTCAAGATACTTAGGCAAAGCAGCTTCCAAACTGTCTTTCATGCCGTTATTGTAGTAAAAGAAAATGCTTTTTGCGCGGGCATGACCAGCGGATTCTTTATCTTTTTGAGCATCAGCCTCCCGTATGTAGTCGTGTATGGCTTTGTTCTCCGCTGCAATATCGCCAGTGGCGGATAATTCTTGACACAATGAATTCAGGGCGTCTATTTTCTCGCTTCCTTTTAGCGCACCTATGACTATTCTTAACGAATCAACGGAACTGGTGGCATAAGTATTGTAAAATCCGAAAAAGCAAATAGAAAAAAATATATAACGAAGGATATATGTTATCATAAGTACGTAGAAAAGTTATATTTACGCTATCAAATGTAGTGAAAATAAACGTTAAAACAACGTTTTATTGATTTTTTATGAAAAAAAGAAAAACGTATGATTATTTGATGCGGGATAAAAAGCGGTAAAAAGCGGCAAAATTACTTTGAAGAGAAAATATTTTTCTTTGTCTATCAATAGCTTGCGCTCTCATAGATGCAAAATTAACCTTTATAACATCCACAGCCTTTTCAAAATCTTCATAAGAAGGAGACGCAGGCAAAAGAGCTCCACATGCGTCTGTAACAGCTTCTCCCGTTCCTCCAACAGCAGTGCAAAGAGGTACTATGCCACAGCTCATAGCTTCCATGACGGACACAGGCACGCCTTCACTTTGGCTCAGAGATATGAAAATATCAAAACAGCCAGAGTGGTATCGGTTTAATATTTCTGCATTGGCAGTAGAGCCAGCTATGTCTATCGTCAGGTTTTCGGGAATGTCATACGTTTGTTCTTCTAAAACAGCCATGGCATTTCCAGTGCCGAAATGAGTCCATTTCATCTCCGTGTCTGGGTGCTTAGAGGCGTATTTTTTCAGATATTGAGCTGTTAGGTGTGTACGTTTCAGTGGTATTACGTTACCACAGGAAACGAAATGTATGTTTTTAGGGTCAAATGTTTTTTCTGGTGGTAACATATTGTTTACCCCTAAATACATGTGTCCTATTTTGTAAGCCAAGTGAGGGTAGCGGTGTCGCAGGTATTCGGCTCCTGCTGCGCTGACAGTGAGGATTTTTTCTATATGTGAAAAAGCGTATTCGCGAGCAGGGAAAAACACTCCGCGTTCTTCTTCAAAGACATCAAAACCATGCGCGCGGCATACTATCGGTATGTTGTGCAATGCTTTTATTTTTTGCTGTGCAAATACGAGTCCTAAAATGGTGTTGTCTGCCCAATATGAGTACAAAACATCCGCTTCGGTATAGAGGTGAAGGTGGTGTTTTATACTTAGATAAATGACGTAAGCGCGGTATATACCACCGAAAGCGTTTTTCCACTGACGAAAAGAGTGCGGTGTATATTGCTGAAATGGTAGGTGATAGGTGTGATGACTACTCAGTGTGAGTAGTAGTGCCGTTAGCCGAGTTAAAAAAGAAGACTCTGCCACGTCCTTGACCAGTGTGGCGTTGGATGGCAGAGTCCTTTTGGTTTTTCTTTTGCGGTAAGGTACAACGTATATATCTCGCGATGCGGTGATAGATGCCGAGAGTTCGTTATGGACAAAGACTTCTTCTTTCCCGTATGGGTAATAATCGGTAAAGAGAAATATTGTGTCCGACATATACGTGGTTTTAATGAGTTTATCGCATGATGGTTTGTGTGCGGTCTGGTCCTACTGAAACGATAGATACTGGCACTCCGAGTTCTTTTTCTATAAATGCGATGTATTCTTTTAGTTCCTTAGGAAGAGATTTTTCGTCCGTTACTCCGGTGAGGTCTCCGTCCCAACCTTTCATTGTCTTATATATAGGTGTTACATTTTTCTCTTCTATGTTGTATGGCAGGTAGTCCACTTTTTTGCCCATATAATCATAATGTGTGCATACTTTCAGTTCTTTGCAACCAGATAGAACGTCGGCTTTCATCATCATCAGTTTGGTGACTCCGCTGACCATACAAGCGTATTTTAGTA
>JAQUTH010000166.1 GCA_028709885.1 Flavobacteriales bacterium | reverse complement strand
TTGACCGCAAACGTGGCACCGGAGAAAGCATCTGGGACATAAAACGCCGCATAGGTTACGTTTCCCCAGAGATGCACTCTTGTTATTTGGAAAACATACCGTGCATAGACGTGGTAGCGTCTGGACTGTTTGACACCATAGGGCTTTTTCGCCGTCCTTCACCAGAACAGACAATGATAGCTGAAAAGTGGCTTGAAATATTTGATGCCTCTGAGATGGCTAAAAAATCTTTTCTCAAATGCTCATTTGGAGAACAACGCTTGGCTATACTGGTACGCGCATTTGTCAAAAACCCGCAGATGCTCATTTTAGACGAGCCTCTTCACGGACTTGACGCCACAAAGAAAGAACGGGTGAAATCCATCATTGAAGCGTTCTGCGCACAGAAAGACAAAACGCTCATAGTGGTTAGCCACTACGAGCGCAATATACCTTCTTGTGTTACTCAAAGAAAAGTCCTGAAAAAATCAGAATAACAATTCAAACTCATCCACATAAAGAGTAGCACCGTTGCTACCGCAAAAATCTCCACCCAAATAACTTGATGTACAAGATATTGTGATATGAGTAGGACGTGTGGTTGTATTGGAGTATTTTAGTTCCAGTGAAAATTGTTGGTATGTGTCCGAATCCACATCGGTCATAAACTCTCCATAGGCTATCTGTTCCACATCGGCAGGACGTGTGGTGGCTGTACCCCAGTTTTCAAGAATGACATATATATGAGCCTTGTCCCGTGTGCCTATGGCATCAGGGTGCAGGTTATCTTTATCCACTGTTATATTGGCAGATGTGTACTTGTACCAGCCTTTAAGTCCCAAAGGACGTCCAGTATATGGGCGTCCCATAACTGCACTCTCACGAGGTTTGCTAAGGTTCGTTTTATACGTTCCAGTGTAGATATTTCCCGCTGCATGCTGTGCTACCAAAACGCCAGTAACACTGGTCATTTTCACCGCATTTCCTTTGACTGCATCGGTAGTAGAAATGGAGATATTGCCTTTTCCTGCTACCTGAGTGCCTTCATTTCCTGTTGCCCAAAAGGAATTAGCATTGTCGTTATTAGGATACCATGTTTTTCCATTGCTACTAAATGAACCAGCCTCAAAATCAAGGTTTTGAATCGTCGGTGCATCATCTGTGGTAAAAGATACTTCTTCGCCGAGGTCGGCACCGAGTTTAGCACGGAAAACATATTCTGTTTTAGCTGTCAGTCCTGTCAATTTTGCTGTTATAGCACCTCCTACGGCTGTTACGCTGGTGGTAGGGACTGAACTCCATGTTGTGTCCGTTTTCTTTCTGTAATCAAATCCTGGAACGGATGATGTTCCTGTCTGAATAGAACCTGTCAATGTGGCAAATGTAGTCCATGGAGTAGCTGTACCAGTGGTTACTACCGTTGTGGTGTGAAAAATGTAAACCACCCATCGTTCTGTTATGCCAAGATATGACACATCAAACATTCTTTCTGTGGTAAAATCTTTTACTGTGGTAGGGTCAGGACTGTATGTTGCCACAGATGGTCCAAGACGCATTTCTCTGACATTTATATTTGCCAATGATTGGGATGCAGACACATACACTATCGCTTTTTTGTTATAAGTATCTATAACAGCATTACCTACTTGATTATCAACGGTTACATAACGTTCTATGGGCTGCGTTGTTTTTATAGTCCACGTATAGTTTTGCTCTGGATATGTACTTACGGTAAATGAAAAATCAGAAGAAAGATTGTACTCATTGCCAGCTGAAATAGTAGCTACGCCTCCGTCTACCAATGTAAGAGCTGTTATTTTTACAGAGTTTACATCATAGCTATCATTCATTACGAGGTTTATTTCACGTTTTGAATGGTCTATTTCACACGAACTTTGCCCCTCAAAAGCAATGGCAAGTACATCACCCATGATATGAGGATAAGGCACGTCATTTTTTATACATGAGCATAAAATAGCTGTTAGGGTAAATATTAGGGCGTATGTTCTCTTTTTCATGTCAATATTTTTATAGGTAAAACACCAGACCGAGGTTAAGAGCCAAGATGTTTATCTTGAAATTGGCAGAACTCTGTCTCCATTCTCCTTCTTCCACTTGGTTGGATATTTGTTTGATGTTTTTATACTTAAAACCAAGCAAGCCTACCGATACCTGCGCAGCAGTAAAATTATTGATAAAAACGGTTACACCTGGGCTGGATACTACACCAAACTCAAATATATCTTGATATGTTCCTGTTTGGGCATCGCCTTTACCAGAGAGCATTTTAGCTTGTCCTCCACCCGCTTGAAGGCAAAGGTCATTATATAGTGCAAAACGACGACTATTTCCTATGTTTATAAATGTGCGCAAAAACACAGAGCCTGTATAAATGTGTTTTACCATGTAATAGTCCTCAATGGAAAAATTGAGGTCATCACCAAGGCTGATATCTATGTTGTCCAGCTGGAAAAAAGTACGGTCATACGTTAAACTTACACCTATTCCTATGTTGTTAGCCACCATATAACCTATCGTTGGACGTACCGACATAGTATATCCCTGCCCCGACCAGTTATCTAAAATAAGCAGTTTGTAATCTTCATTAAAAAATTCAGTGTACGAAAAACTTGCTCCTGTGAACCATTGACCTTTTGGAACAAAGGTGAATTTTTCTATACCTCTGTCAAATTGTCTTCTAATCGTTTTTTTGAGTGTAACCTGCTCATTTTCCTTAGGTACCACAAGAGTATCTTCGGAGTAAACCACAGGCTGTGCCAATATTTCAAGCAAAGGCAATAGTAGCATTGTTACTAAAAGGAGTATTT
>JAQUTH010000045.1 GCA_028709885.1 Flavobacteriales bacterium | reverse complement strand
CATTTCCTTTGTGCTTACAGTTTTATGCTCTTTTGCGCAAGGAGTAAGAGTGTCCCGTACTGTGTGTGTAGATACAGACTGTGCGTATGACGACATGATAGCTGTGGTGGCTTTTCTCTCATCAAAAGATACCGAGGTGCTGTGCATTAACAGCACCTCAGGTGCTTTGTCAGCAAGGGAAGGTGCCGATAAAATAATGTGTCTTTTGGGTAGTCTTAATCATCAGGGGATACCTGTTAGTGTAGGCAAAGATATGCCTTCTGGTAATTTGGTGCCGTTTAGAGATGCGTGCATGAAATGTCATTGGGGTGAAAAAGACTCCCTTTGCCACGTAAGCGGAAAAAGCGATGAGGTGATGAAAAAAAGCATTTCCTCTTCACAGATAAAGCCTCACGTGATAGCTCTTGGACCTCTCACTAACGTAGCCTCAGCGATACAAGACCCTCGCTCCGCTCAACGAATAAAAGAGATAGTGTGGTATGATGACCACCGTGGTTTTAACTACCACTATGACAGCCTTTCTGCCAAAAAAGTCCTAAACAGCGGAGTGCCTATTCGTGTTATTTGCAGTGGGGAAAAGATGAAATTTGACCAGCATTGTAAAAACAGCATAGCGAGAGTTAAAAACCAATATTCATCTGCCATAGACCGTTCTTTTAGCGGGGCAAATAATGCACACCACTCACCAATAGCAGATCAGTTGTGCGTTCTGTGGGTGTATTTTCCTCAGATGTTTTCGGTAGAGAAAAATGGCGATGTGTGGTACTGCACATTAAGAGATGATGTAAGCAAAAAAGATGTCATCAATGCACTAAAAAAAGTACTTTGTGGAGGATTTTACTCCGAAAACCAGATTTTTTCACATTTTCCAAAAGAGAAAAAACATCTTAAAACAGATGTCATTGTGGTAAGGGATGAGGTAATAAAACGCCACGGTATGCAGGAGTGGCGCGCTGGTGTTCTCACCAATGAGCTTCACGGTCATTTGGGTATATACGCTGTGGTAGGCATGAAAATGGGTATACGTGCGCGTGAGTTTTTCTGCGTGGGGGTGGATGATATGAAAATAACGTCTTTTACGCGGGGCGTCCCTCCGCAGAGCTGTCTTAATGACGGGCTGCAAGTGTCCACTGGTGGTACTTTTGGGCATGGACTTATTCATCTTGATAATGAGGAAAAAGGTATCACGGGGGCGTTTTTTATTTTTGGAGAAAAAAAAGTTTTCATTTCTCTTAAACCTCACGTACAGCAGCAAATAGAAAATGATATAATGGGCGTCTTGGCTAAAAGTGGCGGTCTTGGGCGTGAGTATTGGGCGCAGATAAGGCGTCTTGCACTTAGGTATTGGGTGGAGATGGATAGATATGAGATATTTGATTTTTCCACAGAAATACCTTCAAGTGAGAAAACGAGAGAGAAAATAAGCCAAAATAGTGTTTTTTAAATGTTTATTTGATACATTTGTAGATTAGAATATAACATTAAATAAAATGGCATACACTATATTAGTAACAGGTGGCACGGGATTTATTGGTTCCCACACCGCAGTAGAGCTCATCCAGCAAGGTTATAACGTCGTTATAGCTGATAACCTTTCCAATTCCTCTGTTAATGTTTTGGACGGGATAGAAAAGATTACTGGCACGCGTCCTGCTTTTGAAAAAATAGACCTTTGCGATAAGGCGAAAGTCAAAGCCCTTTTTGCCAACTACAAAATAGACGCTGTGATACATTTTGCCGCTGCTAAGGCTGTGGGCGAATCTGTTAAGATACCTCTGCACTATTACCGAAACAATCTCGTTTCTCTGCTGTGCATTTTGGAGTGCCTTACAGAAAATGGTGCCCATGGTAAATTAGTCTTTTCTTCTTCTTGCACCGTGTACGGTCAGCCAGACGTTTTGCCTGTAACGGAAGATACTCCTATTAAACCTGCTGAGTGCCCTTACGGTAACACCAAACAGATTTCTGAGGAAATAATATCCGATACTGCTCATGCAAACCCTTCTTTCAGAGCTATTAACTTGCGTTACTTCAACCCAATAGGTGCGCATCCTTCCGCTCTTATAGGTGAACAGCCTAATGGTGTTCCTCAGAACCTTGTGCCTTACTTGACTCAGACTGCTATGGGTATTCGCGAGTCTTTGGCTGTGTATGGAGATGACTATAACACCCATGACGGTAGTTGCATTCGCGATTATATCCATGTGGTGGATTTGGCTAAGGCTCACATTAAGGCTATTGAGCGTCTTTTAGATGAAAAAGGCGATAATATAGAGGCTTTCAATATTGGCACTGGTACGGGTTATTCGGTACTGGATACCATTAAGTCTTTTGAGCGCGCCACTGGCGTAAAACTGAACTATCATATAGCTCCACGTCGTCAGGGCGATATAGAAAAAATATATGCTGACCCTACTAAGGCTACCACTGTTTTGGGCTGGAAGGCTCAGGAGTCTTTGGATTCTATGATGGCTTCTGCTTGGGCTTGGCAAAAACACCTCAGCGGTAAGTAATTTTACATAAAAGCACCATTTAAGATGATAAACAACAAAATAATCATAGGCATTTCCGTTGGAGATATAAACGGTATTGGCACAGAGGTGATAATAAAGACCTTTGACAATCCTGCTATGTTGGAACTTTGTACTCCTGTCATTTTTGGCAGTAGCAAACTCATTTCCTACTACAAGAAACTTTCTTCCATAGATATGTCTTTCGTGGGCATCGAAAACATGAGCCAGATAATTCCCGGCAAGGTAAATATAATGAACCTTTGGCAAGATGCTCCTGTTATCACTCCGGGTAAAGATACCGAAGAGGGCGGTAAACTGGCTTTTTCTTCTCTTGAAGCTGCCACAAAAGCTCTTGCAGATGGTAGTGTGGATGCTCTTGTTACCGCTCCTATAAACAAGAAAAATATTCAAAACCCCGATTTTCATTTTCACGGACACACAGAATATTTGGAATCAAAACTACAAGGCGAGGCTCTTATGTTTCTCGTTTCTCCGCAATTAAAAATAGCTGTGGCTACTGGTCATATTGCTATTTCCGAGGTTTCTGATGCTATAACAACTGACCTTATAGAAAAACGCGTTCTTCAAATGGAGGATTCTCTAAAAAAAGACTTCGGGGTTCGTCGTCCTAAAATAGCTGTTTTGGGACTTGACCCTCATGTGGGGGACGGTGGCGTTATAGGTGTAAAAGATTCAGAGGTGATAGCTCCTACTGTGGAAAGTCTTTTCAACCAAGGACATTGTGTTTTCGGTCCGTATTCTTCGGATGGTTTCTTTGGTAGTGAGGCGTACAAGAATTTTGATGCTATTTTGGCTATGTACCATGACCAAGGTCTTATTCCTTTCAAAACCATAGCTTTTGAGGATGGAGTGAACTTCACCGCTGGACTTTCCCGCGTTCGCACTTCTCCTGACCATGGTACTGGTTATGATATTGCTGGTAAGGATGCGGCTGACCCTTCATCTTTCCGTACTGCTGTGTATGATGCAATAGACATCTTCCAGAAACGTATGGAGTATGATGCCTTGACTGCCAATGTACTTACTTCTCAGACTATCCGTAACAATTATTCTTCTAAGAATGAGGAAGACCCTGATATGGCTGGAATGGAAGATTGATTTTAAATAAGAAAAAAAATTACTTTTTTCAGATAATATTACTACCTTTGCGCACCCGTAGAGAGTGTAAAAAACATCTACCACAATGAAAGACCTGCTGAAACAGTTTGATATACCCATCAGTAGCCTCAAATCAGGGCTTCACACGTACAGTTATTCTATAGGGCAAGACCTTATAGATTACTTTGAATACGAAGATAACTGGGACGATGCTCAGATAAGTGCTGTGGCTCGTTTAGAAAAACGAACCAATCTTATGGAGTTAAACATTACCGTAAATGGTTCTGTTCACACGTGGTGCGATGTTACGGGAGAGGAGTTTCGTTTGCCGATAGAGGGCAGTGAGGATTTGATTATAAAAATCCAAGACATACCTTCTGATGATGACCAAGTGATAGTCCTTTCTCCACTGGAAACAACGCTTAACATAGGTCAGTATATATATGAGACTATTGTTTTGGCTGTCCCTACCAAACGCTATCATCCAGATTACGTAGCCGGGAAAATGGACGCTCCTATACCGTACAGTGAGGACAAAGACTCTGTTTCGGTGTACCACAGCTCCACCCACAACACCAAGGATAAAGATGACGATGAAGGGGAAATAGACCCTCGGTGGGCAAAATTGAAAGATATATTGAATTAACAAATAAAGTAAATACAAGAAAATGGCACATCCTAAAAGACGTACAGGTAAAACCAGAAGAGACAAAAGAAGAACCAACATCAACGCTGTTGCTAGCCAAATAAGCGTATGCCCTGTAACAGGTGAAGCTCACCTTTCACACCGCGCATACTGGCACGAGGGAAAACTTTACTATCGCGGTAAAGTGGTTGTAGACAAAAACCCAGCAGTAGAGGCTTAATAAACTCTTCTTCCCTTTCAAAAAAGGGGAGTACATTACATCATAAAATATCTTTACGGTAGGACAAAATCTTATCGTAAGGTGTTTTATTTTAAATATACATCAGACCATTTTACTTCTTATTGATATAATTTTTCTGGTCTAATTTTTCCTGACGGCGTATCTGTTTTTCCCGTTTTTGGTTCTCTCGTTTTTCCTCACGCACCTCTTTGGAGGTAGTAGGCTGCTGTTTTTCATGATAAAAAGGAGATTGTACCTCTTGATATGATGGGCTGTACATCAGTATCCCTTTATTGAAAAAATCATGCAAGATAAGCTCTATGTTATAATCCTCTATGTTGTTACCGGGAGCATATATCGCTTTTAAGGAAAGAGAAAACATACTGGCTGCTGTGTTCCACCAAAAAGCCTTGAAACCGCCTTTCAAATCCTTTGCTATGTCATAAGCGGAAATGCCAGTCTGACGATATACCAACTTTATAAGCACACGCCCTTCGTTACGGCTAAATTTTTTCAAGATACTTTCAAAATTATCATACAGCTCTTTTTGACGAAGGCTTACCGTTTGTCTAAACTGTTTTTTGGTCATTTCAGCTTTTAGCATATTTAGCTCCTCCAAATACCCAGCACCTATCACCGCATAAGGCCACACATGATACACGCGGTTTCTAAGTCGCAAATAATCGTCCTCCTTCATTCCTTTCATACCGTAACCCACTATTTGAACTTCATCCAAAACACCTATAAGACCAAAATAAGTACTGTCCACCTTTACGGTTTCGCCGTTGGTAGTATTTTGGGCATTCATCACATTAAATGAGAAAAAAATCAACAAGACCAATACTGTGTGTTTGATAAAAAGGTGTGATTGTAAAAACTTAGACATGGGTTAAATTAAAATATGGTTCTATATGCGTCTTAGGGGAGTGAAAGTTAGTAATTATTACACCAACAGCATAAAAAAACTATATCTTTTTTTTGATTTGAACGTAGTTATCACTACATTTGACAATTAAATCAAAGCGATTAAACGAGATTATTTATTTAAATAAAACAACATAAACATGGAATTTACAGTATCCAGCTCCGCACTTTTACGTTCTGTGAATACTCTGAGTGGTATAATTAGCAGCAATAGCACATTGCCTATCTTGGACAATTTCCTTTTTGAACAGAAAAACGGTCGTCTTACCATTTTAGCATCAGACCTTGAAACCACCATGATTTCTTCTTTGGATGTGGATGGTTCTGGCGAAGGCAAGATAGCTGTCCCTGCCAAAATGTTGGCTGAAATACTCAAAACATTCCCTGAGCAACCTATCACTTTCTTTGCCGATGCAGACGAGCATCTACTGAAAATGAGCTATGGCTCTGCTGACAACGAAGGTAAATGCGACATTCCATACGAAGAAGCTGATGAATATCCTCAGCAGCCTGCCATGGAAAACGTTACTCAGACAGTAGTTACTTCTGAAATATTGGCTTCCGCTATTCAAAAAACCCTTTTTGCCACTGGTAATGACGATATGCGTCCTGTAATGTCAGGTGTTTTATTCAAATTCACCCCAGAAGGACTCATCTTTGTAGCAACAGACGCTCACAAATTGGTGAAATATATCCGTGAGGATATCACAAGCCCTGTTCCTGTGGAGTTCATCATGCCTAAAAAACCTCTTAACATCATGAAAACCATGATGGCTGGTATGGCTTGCGATGTTACTATCACTTTCAACCAGACAAATGCTCGTTTTGAGACTGAGGACATAGTAATCATCTGTCGTCTTATAGATGGTAAATACCCTAACTATGAGGCTGTTATTCCAAAAGAAAATCCTAACCAGCTACTTATAGACCGCATAAGTTTTCAGAACTCTCTGCGTCGTATAGCTCTTTTCTCTAATAAAACCACTCACCAGACACGCCTTAGTCTTTCACCAGCAGAAGTTATAATCTCTGCCGAAGATAACGAACAAGGCAAACGTGCCAACGAAAAAGCTCCGTGTGAGTATCGTGGAGACAAGATGGATATAGGTTTTAACTCTCGTTTTCTTTTGGAAATGTTGGGTAATCTGGAAAGCAAAGATGTTACCATAGACATGTCTCAGCCTAACCGTGCTGGCATTCTTCGTCCTGTGGATAGTCCAGAAGGCGAAAGCACCACCATGTTGGTAATGCCGGTTATCCTTAGCAACTAAGCATCCATGCACATTATATATAAAGAGAGTACCTTGGTACTCTCTTTTTTTATTCATTTACGATAAAAAATACAAAATTTAACGTTTTAAAATTAAACCTTTTGTCTTTTATTCCGTCATATCGGTAAACGAACAAAAAAAGATAAAGAATAACTTTTTCCAATGAAAAAAATCAAATTTTTACTAATCTCCGCCTTATTCATCTTTTCTATCAATACCTACGCACAATTTGGAGGCGGAGGTGGTGGCTTCGGTGGCGGAGGTGGCTTTGGCGGTGGTCCGGGTGGAAGACCCGAAGGTGGTCCCGGCATGGAACGACAAGGAAACCGCAACGATAAGAACAAAAATGCAGATGATGATGTACCCAAAATAGGTAATATAACTGGTAGCGTTGTAGGGCTTAAAGACGGTATAGCCATAGAATATGCCACTATTTCCATTATAGATACTAAGACAAAAAAAACCGTAACTGGTGGTATAACCAACGTAAAAGGTGTTTTCAACATAAAACAGATACCAGCTGGTACTTACACAGCTGAGATTAGTTTCATAGGATTTAATAAATTTACCACTCCTGCTTTTACCATTACCAACAAGGCAAAGACGTATGAAGCAGGTAAGATTTATTTGGAAGAAAAGGCAGATATGTTGGATGAGGTAGTCATTCAACCAGATGTTACAACCATGGAAAACCGCATAGATAAAAAAGTGGTAAACATAGGTAAAGACATGATTACAGCAGGAGCTACCGCAAAAGATATATTTGAAAACCTACCTATGGTAGATGTGGACTTTGACGGTGGAGTGGAACTTCAAGGAGCTTCGGTAACAGTGCTGCTTAACAACCGCCCTTCTGGTATGTCAGTAGCGGATTTGATAGAATCTCTTCCTGCCGATGCAATAGAAAAAGTAGAACTTATAACCAACCCTTCTGCCAAGGATGACCCTGACGGTGTGGGCGGTATCATAAACATCATAACCAAACGCGGTAGTATTCAGGGTATCAGCTTCAATACTCGCGTGGGTGTGGACACAAAAGGCAAATGGAACGGAGGTTTTAATTTCTCCACCATGACCGAAAAGATAGTTTTTTCCATTAACTATAACCTGCGATATTCTCAGAACGACCAAGACAATGAGACTTATCGTGCCAACTATCGCACATCTACCGCTCAACAAAACCCGTATCTGAACTACCAATTTGGCAATAGCAACAGTACAAGCATCTCTCATAACATACGCGCCAGCTTAGACTATTTGCCAAATAAAAAGACTGCTCTTTCTTACTCTATAAGCGTGAGCCCCAGAAACAGTAACAGCGAAAGTCTATCTTCATCGTATTTCCTTCCATTGAATACCGCTATGAGCGATATGAGCAAGGAGATAGCCCAGCAAATAGTAGATGAATATCGTGAGGATATGGATGATTTTTTCAACCGCTACCGCGAAAACAGTAGTGTATCCAATAGCACCAACATGATGCAGAACATTACTTTCCGCAGAGACTACACCAACTATGAAAACTTTGTGATAGATGTAAGCCATAGTTTTACCTATAACGGGAATAAAAATGACATTCTAAACACCTTAGCCGAAGAAGATGCTCGCATTACTACTTTTGATAGAATATCCAATAACACCAGAAGCAACCAACTCACCGCTCGTGCCGATTATGAAAAAGAAGTACGCGGAGTATCTAAATTTGAAGTAGGTGTAAAAGGAGATTTCGTATGGAGAGATATGCCTTATTTCTACTACATAGATGAAATACCTGACATGGAACGTTCCAACCATTTTCAGTATGACCAACAGTTATACAGCGTGTACGCCACATATGCTCATTACTTGGGTAATTTTACATTAAAAGCAGGTCTTCGTGGTGAGGAAACGGTTTATCGCACTCTCGGACTTGGAATAGAACGTGTAGGCAGCGAAATAATATACACTCCTGATGATGACGCAGTGGTAAACAGAAATTACTTTTCTTTGTTCCCTTCGGCAGCAGTTTCTTACCGTTTTGGCAGCAATAACGAGATAAACATAAACTATTCACGTCGTGTTACACGTCCTAATGTGGGCACTCTGAACCCTTCTTACCGTTTTTCAGACCCTCTGTATGTAACGGTAGGAAACCCTTATCTTGACCCTGAGTTTGCCAATTCTGTCAGCATGGGATACTTCCGCAGCCTTGGAAATAAAGGCTCTATAAACCTCAATGCCACATATCGTAACAACACCGACGAAGTACAACGCATAACCACCCGTATAGACCCAACAGACCCTACCAAACCTGAAAGTGATGTTCTGTACACCACTTCTGAAAACATAGGTTCATCTTATAGCATGGGAATATCTTTCTCTGCCTCTTACAAGATAATAAAAAACTGGAATGTTCGTCTTAATATGAACTACTCATATAGAGAGGTAAACATACCAGACAAAGAAAATTACCTGAAATACTCTGACAGATTTTCTGTGAATTTCAACACCAACTACACCATCATGAAAAGCAACACCCGTTTTCAGTTAGGACTGAGATACCAAGGACCACAGACACAAATCCAAGGCAAATCTAACGGAACATTGATGACCAATGCTGGATTTAGTCAGGACTTTTTCAAAAAGAAACTCGGGTTTAGCGTACGTGTGAATGACATATTTGACTCAGCACGCAGAAACTCAGACACATTTGGAGATGATTTCGTAATGTACAGCAACAACCATTACAGTATGCGTACAGTGAATTTCAGCGTATCATATCGTTTTGCCGAGATTAAATTCAAGAAAGATAAACGCGCAAAAGGACTACAAGAGGGAAGCGATTCGGAAGAACAAACCCCAAGTCTGGAAAGCGTGAATTAGTTTTTTCATAATTGTTTTTGTATTAGTTGGAGAGCCTCCCGAAGGGAGGCTCTCTTTTTATGCCGCAAAAAAATGCGGGTTGCACAGCAACCCGCATTTTTGATGATAACACCTTTCTATTATTCAAAATCCTTGTAAAGAAGGTATTTAGAACGTATTTTCTTGAACTCCTTGATACCATCTGCCCACGAAGCACGTATCTGCTCGGCAGTCATACCAGAGAATATTTGCTCACGAATGGTCTTACCACCGCATAGTTTATCAAAGAAAGGCTGTTTTAGCGAAGCACCCAAGATAAATTTATCTTTGTTCTCTACGTTATTATATGCCCAAATAACATATTTAAGATCAACATAATCCGGAGCTTTGCGCGTGCGAAGGTCCACACCGTTGCACACAACACCTTTGTTCTTGCTGGCATTAGGAGTAAATGTAAAACCAGTAACAGGAAGGTCAGGGCTACCGAACATTTGAAAAGGAGCCTCAGTACCACGACCCTCAGAAAGAGGAGTCCCCTCAAAATAACAAACACTTGGATACCAAGCTATTGCCTCATCGGTAGCTAAGTTTGGAGAAGGAGCCACAGGTAGAGAATAATGAACCGTATGGTCATATCCTTGGCAAGGAATAACAGTCAAATCACATTTGATACCGTCTTTTAGCCAACCCTCGCCGTTTACCATCTTAGCGTATTCACCGCAAGTCATACCGTAAACCACAGGAACTGGGTGCATACCTACGAATGATTTGTATTCCATATCAAGTATATTGCCGTCCACATAGTGTCCATTTGGGTTAGGACGGTCAAAAACTATCACTTTTTTACCATTTTCCGCAGCAGCTTCCATAACATAAGTCATGGTAGATATGTAAGTGTAAAAACGGCAACCTACGTCCTGAATATCGTAAATGATGACATCTACATCGGACAACATCTCAGAAGAAGGCTTGTAGTTTTTTCCATAAAGAGAAATAACAGGAACACCAGTGATAGGGTCAACACCGTCAGCTATTTTAGCACCAGCGGCAGCCATATCGCGAAAACCATGCTCAGGAGCAAATATTTTCACAAGATTGACTTTTTTACTTACCAAGAAATCTACCACATGAGTATTTTTCTTGTCTGCCATCACGGATGTCTGGTTGCCCACATAAGCCACTCTTTTGCCTTTGAGAACCTTCATGTACACAGAAGTCTGGTCTGCTCCCACTTTTACTTGTGGTGCTTTTTTAGCCATTGCAGGCAGGCACATCATAAATGCCAATGCAAGGCACAGTGTTTTAAAAATGTTTTTCATTATAGGGTACATTTAGTTGATTATTTGTAAATGAGATATTTAGCGCGTATTTTTTTGAAATCATCTATGCCTTTTTGCCATGTTTTTTTTATTTCTTTTGAGCTCATACCAGCTTTTATCTGCTCTTCCAGTTCATAATTACCGGCGCGAAGAGAAAAACCGCGATGATTGAAAAACTTGTCTTTGGCAGTGTAATTGTTGTACGCCCAGATGATATATTCAAGATTTACTTCCTTTTGCTCTTTTTCGCTGCGCAAATCTTTACCATAGCACAGTTTGCCGTTTTGTTTAGGACGTTTATCACCAAAATTAGGCACAGGAGTAAATGTAAAATCTGTCGCAGAGCTGTCTATCAGCGGACTACCGAACACCTCAAAAGGCCAATCTGTGCCTCGTCCTTCGGAAAGAGGCGTCCCCTCAAAAAAGCAAACACTTGGGAAAAGGTTTACCGAACGGTCTGTCGGTAGGTTAGGAGAAGGAGCCACAGGCAGGCTGTAACGAGATTTATGTGTGTAATTTTCACATGGTATGACAGTCAAATCACATTTTACGCCATTTTTCATCCAGCCCTCACCGTTGAGGAGTTTTGCATATTCACCTATGGTCATGCCGTAAACTATTGGCACAGCCTGCATGCCTATACCTGAAATACAAGTATCTTGTAGGATAGGACCGTCTATGTAGTAACCGTTAGGGTTAGGACGGTCAAGGACTATAACTGGGATATTGTTTTCCCCTCCGGCTTCCATTATACGTTGCATGGTGTTTATATATGTGTAAAAACGCGCTCCAACATCCTGAATATCAAACAACAGAACATCCACATCTTTGAGAAGTTCAGGTGTAGGTTTGTTTATTTTTCCGTAAAGAGAAACTATTAGTACCCCTGACTTTTCATCCACTGCATCGTTTACTTTTTCGCCAGCATCCGCTGTTCCGCGAAAACCATGCTCAGGAGCAAAAGCTTTTACTACATTCACGCCTTTGGATACCAACATATCAACCACGTGAGAACCGTCTTTCATAATGGAGGTGTGGTTGCCAGTGAAAGCCACTCTTTTTCCTTGTAAAAGAGGAAGATAAAGTTCTGTACGGTCTGCCGCTGGTACAATCACAGCTTTTTCCTTAGATTTTCCCTGTGCATTTATAGCACAAAATGCGCCAATACACGCCAGCGCAATCAATTTAATAGTATATTTGTAATTCATTATAAATAGGTTTTAATGTTTAACATAGGGTATTATATATCAAGGCGAATATACAAAAAAGACGGTTACCATGGAAATATTTCTTCCACGGTACTCAAAATAGCTATATCCGCTATATCCATAGGTATGATAGTGATGCTCATAGCTTTATGCACAGGACTGGGACTACAAAAACAGATACAAGAGAACGTAGCTTCCTTCGCTGGACATATTCAGGTGAGTGCCATGGGACAGACATCCTCTTTTTCTTCATCACCAATAGTAACCAGAGAAGAAACAGAAAAAAACATAGCACAAGTAAACGGAGTAACACATATCCAAAAATACGCCACCCGTGCTGGCATTGTAAAAACAGATGAAGACTTTGAAGGAGTGGTGATAAAAGGCATAGGCGATGACTATAAATACTCATCTTTCAGTCCTTTTGTCATCAAAGGAAGTATTCCACATTTTGGAAACGGGGACGCCACGGACAGCATAGTAATATCACAAAGCACAGCCTCAAAACTAAAAATAAACACTTCGGAGCGTATAAAAGTGTATTTTGTCCGTGAAAATGGCACTCCTACCATAAGATATTTTACCGTAGCGGGAGTGTACAAAACAGGCATATCTGACTTTGATGACGTGTACGCACTGGGCGATATTCGCTCCATACAACAACTCAACCGCTGGGATGAAAACCAAGTGAGTGGTCTTGAAATAACACTTGAACACTCTTCACAAATGCCAAAAGCATCACAAGAGATATTCGTCCAGACACAAGGGCAATATTCTGTTACTACCATAGCAGACACTCACGCCGACATTCTAGACTGGGTAGCTATGTTTGATGTCAATATTTGGGTGATAATAGCTATCATGACCATAGTGTGCGGAGTAAACATGATAACGGTACTACTAATCCTCATTTTGGAAAAAACCACATTCATAGGGTTGCTCAAATCCATGGG
>JAQUTH010000165.1 GCA_028709885.1 Flavobacteriales bacterium | reverse complement strand
CTTCCGATCTATCCTAAATCCACCTGACGGGAAAGGATATCTTCCAGAGTATCTGCCTTGGAGATAAGATAATCTTTTCCATCACGTACCAACACTTCGGCTGGGCGAAAACGGCTATTGTAAACCGATGCCATAGTGTATCCGTATGCTCCTGCGTTCATTATAGCCAAGACATCACCAGGGCGCACCTCGTTCAAACGGCGGTCTTTGGCAAAATTATCTGTCTCACAGATATAACCGGTAACGTCATACACTTTCTTTTCTGCCAATGGATTGGAAATGTTTACTATATGGTGGTATGAATCATACATCATAGGACGTATCAAGTGGTTGAGTCCACTGTCCACCTGTGCAAATGTAGTAGCCGGTGTGGTTTTTACCCAGTTGGCTGTAACCAAAAGAGTACCGCTGTCGCTCACCAAAAATTTTCCGGGCTCTATCATAAAACGGATAGGACGTCCACAGCGACCCGTAAATTCATTGAACGCTTTGGATAATTTTCTACCTAAACGCTCCACATCTGTTATATGGTCTCCTTTTCTGTACATTACCTTAAAACCACTGCCAAAGTCCACGTATTCTATGGTAGAGAAACGCTCAGCTACCGAGAAAAGCAGTTTTGCACCTTGGAGAAATATATCCACATCGTAAATATCTGAACCTGTGTGCATATGAACGCCGTTTATAGTGATGTTTTTTTCACGCACCAGTGTTTCAAGTATATCCATGTATTCTATTGAAATACCAAACTTACTACCTTTTCCTCCTGTGCATATTTTTTCATTTCCACCTGCATGGATATGAGGGTTTATACGCACTCCCACTGCCACACCATGGTGTTTTTCTGCAAATGCAGTCAAGGTATCAAGACTATCTATATTTATATGCACACCCAATGCCACAGCTTCGTCTATCTCTGACATAGGCACTCCATTTGGGGTGTAAATGATGTCCTGCGGTGCAAAACCTGCACGAATAGCTATTTTTACTTCATTGACAGAAACAGCATCTATACCACTACCCATACTGCGCATCACACGAAGAACGTTGATATTGCTAAGAGCCTTCATAGCGTAATTTATCTTACGAAGTGGTATTGGAGAAAAAGCAGTATCCAGACGGTGGAACTGACCACGCATTATAGCCTCATCATACACATAAAGAGGCGTTCCGTACTTCTGTGCCAAAGATGTGGCAGAAATTCCGCCTATGGTGTAGATATTTTGGTCGTTAAGTGTTATCATCTTGTCTTATTTTATGATTGCAAAATTAAAACATTACATCTGTTAATTATTATCACAAAACAGACTATTTTGTTATAAAAATAACAAATCAACGCACAGAGCAAGAACATTCCACTGGATATGACCAAAAAACATCATTTTTTTCCGATGAAAGTACTCGGTAATACTCATCGTGAGCCAAAACATCTGTATAGTCCATTTTTTTACCATTGACCCACACAGTTCTGTACACCAAACGATAACCATGACTATAATCAACGTAATAATCGGCATGACCAGTGTAAAGTGGCTGGATAGGTTTGCCATCTTTTTTGTGCCAACCGTAAAGAGCTAATTTTCCGCTCCGCGCCGCCAACCGAGGCGTTATCACTACGTCTTTTTTCCCTCCCGAGACAAGACTTTTACGCCCTTTTACTTGGCTGTTTATAGCCATATTATGTAGCATAAAAGTGTAATGACTTTCACGTTCACACATCATAGGGACTGGTTCTATCTTTATTCTGGCAGCTAAGTACACGTCGTCGGCTATCTTTGGAGTGGAGAGGAAACAACCAGTCATGTCTGCTATCTTTTGCGCAGATGAAGGCAATAGTGGAGTACGCATAATGTCTTGGTCTGTTCCCACGCATATATAATCTGGCGATACATAGTAATGCGCTTTTATCTTTTTACCGTGGCTGTCAGTTGCACTGACTTTTACCTTAGTAAAATACCGCATAAAACGAGGAAAATCCCCTTTTTGTATGCAACTAATCACCGTGCTGTCATACTGGGCTACGGTCATTTTTTCAGTCAAAGTAAAAAATGTACTGGCATTAAGGTCTTTGCTCACAGGCGTTTTTATAATATGGCGTACCGCACATGAAGTAGACAAAAACATCAGTAAACAGAGCAAAAGAAGTGATTTTTTCATTTTATTTGATTTTTCTAATGGCGCAATTTACAAAAAATGTGTACTTTTTTATTGTTTTTCAGAAAATATATAGATACATTTGTATGGTATAGCACATTTTATCATAGAATAATAGTATTATCATAAAATAACTTTTTTAAAAATATAATGAAATTACATTATGTAAATGAGCACACATCGTGTGTAAATTACCTGCCCAACACCTTAAAAGAGGGTTTTAAGATAATAAAAGTCTCATCCAAAGAAGTCATAAGCAAGGATGTTACCACCAGTACCAACATTATTTTTATAACAGAAGGTTCTGCTTTTGTATCATACGGAGATTACACCCCTCGTCTTTTTATATCGGGAGACATTATTACCATACCATCCAACACACACTTAGATATAAAACCTACCAAAGACAGCGAATTTATAATATGCCCAATAGACATACGCGCACAAATGTGTGAACGATACTCCATAGATTCTCTTTCGCAGTATATCTCTACCGCTAAATATGATTTTTCTCCTATCAGAATAAATGAACGTATGGGCGAATTTATTTCTCTGCTAAAAAACTGTCTTTCAGATGGGCTTAACTGCATACACTACAACACTTGGAAAAAACAAGAAATGCTGCTCCTTTTTCGCGCTTACTACTCAAAGGAAGACTTGGCGCTGCTGTTTTACCCTCTTCTAAGCAAAAACACAGACTTTA
>JAQUTH010000164.1 GCA_028709885.1 Flavobacteriales bacterium | reverse complement strand
CTATGAAATGTACTGCTACCACATAAAACAACAAATAGGAGCTTACGCAGCTGCTATGGGCGGTGTAGATGCAATAGTATTTACAGCTGGAATAGGCGAAAACGCTTATTACATACGCAGTGGTGCTTGCAAAGGGCTTGGTTTTATGGGTATAGAGATAGACGAAACTAAAAACGAGCAACGTAGCGACGAACCTCGGGAGATACAGTCCGCTACTTCTACCGTCAAAGTTATGGTCATCCCTACCAATGAAGAATTGGAAATAGCTACTCAGGCTTATAATCTGATAAACAAATAATAGTTTACATAACATAAACATACTTATAAAAGGGCACCCTAAGGGTGCCCTTTTATAAGTTAATTCGGTAAATATTTTGCATCTTGTAGGCAGAAAATAATCTTCTTCATTAGAATTATATACGTATATATAACCGTTTTTCTCATCTATGGTAAATTTTACCGGAAACATATCACATGACTGAAACTATTGTTACTGATTACCAGTGCAACATCTTTTTGAGTCATAAATTTATAAAAAACATTATATATTTTTATTATTTGTGTAACTCTTATACTCTCCAACAATAGTAATTATGATAATACCAGACAATTTTTTCATTAAAAAGAATTGTTTAAATAAAAATTGGCATCTGCTTTTCAGATGCCAATTCATTAACACACACAAATTAAAAATAATAACTCTATTAATGAGTAAAGAGTAATTCACGATATTTAACCAAAGGCCATACCTCGTCATCTATGAGCATTTCCAGCTTATCACAGTGATAACGGAGAGTATCAAAATACTTAGCCTTCACATTTTCAGCATATTCACGTGCTTTTTCACGCATATCTTCTATTTTATTGACACGGCGACGTTCGTCTATTATTTGGTCAACCAGAGTTTTTATCACCACTATGTGGTCTGATATAGTCTTGATAAGCTCTACCTGAGAATGTGCATAAGTCATGTACTCATCTCCGAATATTTCACGCATACCACGCACATTTTCCAAAAGGCGGTTTTGGTATGAAATAGCGGTAGGAATGATATGGTTGCGAGCTATATCGCCCATAACACGCGCTTCTATCTGAATGGTTTTCTGGTATTTTTCAAGCTCTATTTCATAACGAGCCTCTACCTCTACCTTATTCATCACATTCATCTTGGCATACAGTTTCTCTGTTTTTGGTTCTATAAGAACATCAAGAGCCTCAGGAGTAGTTTTTCTGTTGGAAAGACCGCGTTTTTCAGCCTCTACCAGCCAATCATCGGAATATCCATCACCTTCAAAAAGGATTTTATTGGAAGCCTTGATATAATCACGCAGGATGTTAAAAATAGCATCGTCTTTCTTGATGCCCTTTTCTATCATTTTATCTACCTGAGCCTTAAATTCTGACAACTGAGCTGCCATTATAGTATTTAGCACTGTCATAGGAGCGGCGCAGTTAATGGAAGAACCCGGTGCGCGGAACTCAAATTTATTACCAGTGAAGGCAAAAGGCGAAGTACGGTTACGGTCTGTGTTATCCAAAAGGATTTCAGGTATCTTACCCACAACGTTTAGTTTCAGCTCTGTTTTTTCCTCAGGAGAAAGTTTACCGTCAGATACTTGTTCCAATTCTGAAAGAACCTGTGTTAGCTGTGTACCTATAAAAATAGAGATGACAGCTGGTGGTGCTTCGTTAGCTCCAAGACGGTGGTCATTGGATGCTGTGGCTATGCAAGAGCGAAGAAGGTCTGCATAATCGTTCACCGCTTTGATAGCATTGACAAAAAAAGTGAGGAATTGAAGATTGCTCTTTGGAGTTTTTCCAGGTGAGAAAAGGTTTACTCCGGTGTTGGTAGCCAAAGCCCAGTTGTTGTGTTTTCCAGAACCGTTGATACCTTTGAAAGGTTTTTCGTGGAAAAGGACTTTGAAATTATGAACAGCAGCTATACGGCTCATCACCTCCATAAGAAGCATATTGTGGTCAACGGCTATATTTGCCTCTTCGTATATAGGAGCTATCTCAAACTGGTTAAGAGCTACCTCATTATGGCGCGTTTTGATAGGAATACCCAGACGCATACATTCTTGTTCCAAATCTCTCAAAAATTCCAACACACGTTCTGGAATAGCACCAAAATAGTGGTCATCCATCTGCTGTCCTTTTGCTGGTGGCTGACCGAAAAGTGTGCGTCCTGTCATTATAAGGTCTGGACGGGCGTTGAAAAGAGCGGTATCTACCAAGAAATATTCTTGTTCTGCTCCAAGAGTAGAAACCACCTTGGTTATGTTTTTGTCAAAGTATTGGCATACGGCAGTAGCGGCTGAGTCCACTGCTGTTATACTGCGCAAAAGCGGTGTTTTGTTATCCAAAGCCTCACCTGTGTAGGCTACAAACACAGTAGGTATGCACAGAGTAGTCCCCACCACAAACGCTGGTGATGTAGGGTCCCATGCGGTATATCCACGTGCTTCAAAAGTATTTCTAAGACCTCCATTTGGGAAAGAAGAAGCGTCTGGCTCCTGCTGAATAAGCTGAGCCCCGTCAAAACGCTCCATAGCACGGCTACCGTCTATTGGTTCAAAGAATGCGTCGTGTTTTTCGGCAGAGGCACCAGTTAGTGGCTGAAACCAGTGTGTGTAGTGGGTAGCTCCATGCTCAATAGCCCATTGTTTCATACCAGAGGCAACCTGCTGAGCATTTTCACGGTTTATCTTTGTGCCTTTTTCCACTGCACTCATCACAGCTTTGAATGCGTCTTTTGACAGATACTGGCGCATTGCCTCTTCGTGAAATACGTTTTTACCAAACAATTCCGAATGGCGTTCTGTTTCAATGGTAGGTGCCACCGGATGGTGTTTCTGACTTTCT
>JAQUTH010000163.1 GCA_028709885.1 Flavobacteriales bacterium | reverse complement strand
CTATGAACATACCCAGAGGTCCCATTATACCAAACAGAAGTATCAGCATCAGTGCTTTTCTGTGAGAATGAACACTTTTTCTAAGGAACATATACAGCACCATAGCCATAGGAATGGTGTGAAGTGCTATGCCTACCAAAAGAGGTGATATACCTTCTATTTCTATGCCGTGGTGTATGTCATGGTCATGCGCGTCTCCTCCGGTAAGGATAGGTATAGACTCTAAAAAAGTGTGCAGAGATAGGCTGACAAACATAGCTATTGTCAGTGAAGGGTGCATTTCATCTTTGCTGTGCCCGTGAGTGCATGAAGGCGTGTGAGTATGCCCGTGGTCTATTCCTTTGGTGTAAAAATCAAGTACCGATTGGATAAGAAGACCAGCCATTATGCACAGTCCAATGGTACGGGCGGGTAGTTGTTCATAAACCTCAGGGAGCATATGAAAAACGAGTATTCCTATAACGAATGCGCCAGTAAATCCAGAGATGAGGTCTATGGAACTCTTTTTGACTCCTTTGCCAAAAGCCTCTACTGCCAAAACAGCCAATATTGTGGCACCAAATAATATTATGTAATCCATCGGATGTGTTTTTAGGGATGTAAAGGTACTTAAAAAATGTTATTAAGCGCAGTATTTTATTTGCAAAAAAGGCTCGCCTATGGCGAGCCTTTTTTATGCTAATTATTAGAAAGTTATCTGCTTTTGAATGGCTTTGGAGCCTTAGCGTCTGAATTTGGAACTTCGGAAAGAAATTTTTCAATACCCCAAACAACGCGTTCCATCATTTCATCTCGGAAATCTTTATCCAAAATTTTAGAAGAATCCTCAGGTGAAGACAAGAAAAGAGTTTCCACCAAAACATTGATATATTCGGTAGGTTGGTTCAGTGAGAAATTGAAATTTCCAATGTTCCCGAAATTATTTACATCCATCTCCAAAATGCTGTTTAGAATATCCACAGAAAGTTGTTTATGGCTCAAATGACGGTAGTAAGTGCTTGTCCCTTTGGCAGCGAAAGGCGAACCTCCGGCGTTGCAGTGAATGGAAACGAAAATGTCGGCACCGCCTTCACGGGCTAAACGTTTGCGCTCAGACATATCCTGCTGCTCTTCGGTAGGGCGTGTTAGAATGACTTTTGCGCCTTTTGACTCCAACACTTTTTTCATGTGAAGAGCCATATCGTATGTGAGGTCTTGCTCCTTGACGCCACTGGTGGTCTGCGCGCCATTCCAAGGGTTGCCATGTCCAGCATCTACTGCTATGGTGAGGTGTTTTAATTTTAGAGATGCAGGGCGATATTTTACCTTGGTTACAAGACTGTTGCCTTGGTAAGCAACAGAATATCCCCATATTTGAGGGTCATTGAGGTCTATGTTTATACGCAAAACATCATCCTGTATTTGAGTGTAACTGACGTTTTTAACCATGGAATAATTTTTTTGAGTTATCCAGTTGGTGTTGCACGCTGCTCCGTAAATGTCTATTGATATGCGGGCGCGGTCAGGGTCTTCGGTTACGGTGTAAGGCAAACGTTCTGATAGTCCGATGGTTACATAGTCATATCCGTCTTTTCCTATAACGCTCCATGAACCAGACAGAGAAGTAGGTACAAATTCTCCTTTTGGCAATATCTCCACATAGTCCTTAGGTATCCATGCTATGGTATTTTTGGATAGTTGAACTTTGAACATATTGTTCACACGTCCTACTATGTGAAGTTTTACACCTTCGCTCAGGTAGTTTATTTTTGTACCACCAAGGCGGTCAGAGCCAAGACCGTAGTTAAGATATGCGTCAGGAAGTGTTTTACCTATGATAGGCATAGAATCAGACAAAAGTTTTACATTGCATTTGACTGTTTGTTCAGCAGAGGAAGCTCCTACTTTTATTTTCAGCACCACAGGGGTGTCAAATGCTTTATCGTTTTCTTTTACTGTGTAAGAACCTTGATATGTGCCCATAGAGTCCACAGGGTATATTTTTTCGCCCCCCAGCCATGTTATTTCGGCTTTTGGTGCGCTGTGGAGTTTTATATTTATGACATCGCCTTTTTGAACCAGCATATCAGCACCTGGTGTTATGTCTATGTCCTTTGCTACGGCTGTGGTTATAGGCTCAACTTTTGGTCTGTCTTTTTTGAAAATGCTACCGCTGATACTCTGACCATTTGCTTCAAAGGTGTAAGGGTTGTCTCCGTTAGTAAGGTTTAGCTGAGCAGCCCATTCGCCAGAACTATAAATGGGATACTTTTTGCCTTGAACGGTTATGGTGCTGTTTTTAGGACCCATACCCAGCACGTTGATAGTGGAGACGTATGTGGTGTCTGATAGGCGAGATACTATTTTTAAGTCCTGAGCCTGCGCTGTGGCTGTCAGTATGCCAAATGCAGAAAGTAAAAAGAGTGCTTTTTTCATTGTAGTGGGGGTATATATTATTCTTTTTTTCTTATTTGTTTAGGTGTGAGGCTAAATTGTTTTTTGCAAAAAGCAGAAAAATAAGCCTGCGATGAAAATCCATAACGGTGTGCCAGTGTGGCAAAAGGTGTGCTGGTGTTTTCCAAGTCTTCCTTGATGTGTTCCACACGATGACGGTTTATCCAAGCGAAGGCATTTTCTCCAAAGAAAATTTTGAAACGACGGTTGAATGTTGATATACTGCAATTATATTTTTTTGCAAACTCAGCCACTGATGTAACGCTGCGGAAATTGGACATGACAAAACTCTTAAAGTCTGTGTTTTTGCTTAGAAGAGGGTAAAACAGCAGCGCCAAGTCTTCCTTTGAGTAGTAAGCGCGAAAAAGGAGCAGCATTTCTTGTTTTTTCCAAGTGTTGTAGTGTATGCAGTTAAGCCATCTGAAAGACAGTTTTTTAGCAGAGAAATAAATTCGCCCATACGTTCATTTATTCTGATAGGAGAAAAATCATATTTAGCGGTAGAGATATACTGCGAAAGAGAATCTA
>JAQUTH010000044.1 GCA_028709885.1 Flavobacteriales bacterium | reverse complement strand
AATGCTCGCGGACAACATTTTCACACAAAAGGACGTGGAAATGGTTATGTGTTGTCTTTCGGTGGATTTAACGTTTATGTGGCAGGCGATACCGAAATAATACCAGAAATGCAGGCGTTGGAAGGTAGGGTGGATGTAGCGTTTATGCCTCTTTGTGTGCCATTTACCATGAGCGCACAGATGTGGGAAGATGCAGTCAGAGAGATAAAACCAAAGGTAGCTTACCCGTATCATTGCACCGAAGTGGATGTTACGGCGTTGCAAAAAGTGCTACCAGATGTAGAGATAAAAGCGTGAATAACAAGAATATAAATAGAAATGAATTTAATAACAGCTGTAAAAATACCCCATTTTACCGATGAAATAACATACCGAAGCCATTTGTTTTTTATGGGTTCGTGTTTTGCAGGAAATGTAGGAGAAAAGTTTGCAAATTCTAAATTTGACACCGTTGTAAACCCTTTTGGAGTGCTTTTCAACCCTTTTTCGGTGCTTGACAGCATGGAGCGGATACTCACCAAAAGGTATTTTACGGAAGATGATTTTTTTGAAACAGACGGTAGATATTTATCGTTGGCATTACATAGCGACCACTCGTATCAATCTGCCACAGAAGCTGTTAAAACGGTAAATGAACTTATTGACACTTTGTACGAAAAACTGAAAACCACTACGCATATATTTTATACTTTTGGCACATCCCAAGTGTTCAAATACAAAAAGACAGGCATTCCGTGTGCCAACTGCCATAAAATTCCTCAACGTGAATTTTCGGTGGAGAGTCTTTCTGTGTGTGAAATAACAAAACAAGCGCAACGAGTAGATACTCTTTTACGAGCCATAAATCCTTGTGTAAAAGTGTATTACACTGTGAGTCCAGTGCGCTATCTCAATGAAGGTGCTTTGGGAAATAACGCAGGAAAGGGACGCCTTTTCTGTGCGATAGAAGATTTGGTAGATGAAAAAACAGCTTTTTATTTTCCTGCTTATGAGATAGTTATGGATGAGCTCCGCGATTATCGTTTCTTTGCTCAGGATATGGTGCACCCCAATGCTTTGGCGGTAGATTATATATGGGAGCGCATAGGTAAGGCTTTTTTCTCTTCTGAAACGCAGAAAAACATATCCGATGTGGATGCTTTGATGAGAAATGTGGCTCACCGTCCGTTTAATCCAAATGGTGAGCAGTATAAGTCTTTTTGTCTTAAAAGCATTTCTGTAATAGATAAGTTAAGAGAAAAATGCCCTTTTTATGATTTTTCCCAAGAGGAGGATTTTTTCAAAAAATGGCTATAAAGTAGTCTTAAACAAATGTTTCATTTTAGTTAAATATACGAAACTAACAGTGTAAATGAAAAAAAATGTTCATTTTTGCATTTGAAAACGCAAATATGAATAATAATCAAATAGAATATAGAAAATGAAAAAAACAATCAAAAGCATTAGCGTTATGATGGCTCTGTTGTCTTTCGTGATGGTTTTTTCTGGATGCTCCAAGAAAAACCTTATCAACACGTATGACAAAACGTATGCCGTTTACACATCTGGTAGTGAAGATTTTTACAAAGCTGGTGGCACATTTGAATCTATGGTAGCCCAAGGAAAGACCAAACTTTACATCAATCCTGACGTTTATCTGGTAACAGGACAGGCTGCTCCCACCAAAAGCGACAACGAAACTGCTATTTTAGAGGCTATTAGGACTGCTATGACTAACTATGGATACACAATAGTCCCTTTTGAAGATGAGGCTGATTTGGTTATAAAAGCTACCAATTTCAAACTATGGTACTCTGGCATAATATGGTCTCCTGGTACTTACATAGACCCATATTATGAATTTTGGGGAGGCTATTACCCATGGATGCCGGTATATTACATCTCTGTTGGAACAAACAAACTATTGGTAGAGTTGGTAGAGGCTACTTCACTTCGTAAATTCCGCGATTGGTACCAAAACACTTGGAAACCTGCCAATCCAGGTAAATACCCTACAATAGGAAATGTACCTTCTGAATACAAACCAATAGTAACTTGGACTGGAAATATAACAGGAGAGTTGGAAGACAAAAAGACAAATGACGATACTCGTTTGCTAAACCGTGTACCGAGTCTTTTCTCTCAGTCTCTATATCTGGATACCGATTTGTATCTATAATCATTGTATAATTACCTAAATAGAAAATAAAATGATGAGTAAAAAATATATAGTAACCATTGCGTTAGTGTTGGGGATAGCTTTTAATGCGGTAGCCCAACCTGTAATGGTGGAAAGACAAGGTAGAGCAGAGCATATAAAAAGTTATTATGCTCCCGATAAAGGATTTATAATAGATTTTAATCTTGGTTATGCACTAAGTTTAAATGGCTTCAAGGATTACGCCAGTCAAACACCTTCCCCATCTATCGGAATATCAGCAGGATATGCATTTTCAGATAAATGGAAAGTGTATCTTTCATATCAAAGTATAACATATCAAGAAGATAAAGGCTCAGTAAGAATACCTATCAATGATTACACAGCTATAACAGGAGAAGGGATACATAATATTGACATAAATAACATAATGATAGGAGGAGAATACGGTTTTCCTGTTTCTCAATATGTAAAACCTTATGTTGGAGTATCTGTGGGTGTAGGTTCTGTTAAAATGACCACTGAAATATCAGACCAATATTCATTTGAAGACTCCAAATGGGTACCAGTAATAGCACCAGAGGCAGGACTTAGAGGTTTCTTTGATAAAAAACTTACAGTTGGTTACAAAGCATCAGTGTCTTATAACCAGTATTTTGGCAGTATAGAAACAATAGACGCTAAAATATCATCCCCTTCATGCCTACGCATAGGACTTGGAGTATTTGTAAAGATATTGTAAAAAACATCTAACATAATATAGTAAGAGGTTTTGCATAGCAAAACCTCTTTTTTTGCCAATAATAAAAATAGATTTTAGTTATAAAAAGTACAAGTAAAGATAAAATTGCTTAAATTTGCAAACTATATTATAACTCAATAAATAACAAACAATAAAGAGTCGCTAAAACGATGATTAAAGTAACTTTTCCCGACGGGAACGTAAAAGAATATCAAGAAGGAGTAACTCCTTTTGATGTGGCTAAGAGCATTAGTGAAGGATTAAGCAGAAATGTAATATCTGCCACCGCAAACGGTGTAACAGTAGAAACAACCACACCTCTTACCACAGATACCACACTTACGCTCCACACATGGGATGATGAAGCAGGAAAAAAAGCTTTTTGGCACTCTTCGGCACACGTTTTGGCACAGGCAATATTAAAATTTTACCCGTCTGCAAAACTGACCATAGGACCAGCTGTTGAAAATGGTTTTTACTACGATATAGACTTTGGCGATGAAAAATTCACCGATGCCGATTTCAAAAAAGTAGAAGATAAATTTATGGAATTGGCACGCCAGAAGAACGAATTTCACCTGCGCCACACATCCAAAGCCGAAGCATTGGATTTCTATAAAAAAGAAAGAAACGAATATAAAGTAGAACTGATAGACGCCCTTGCTGATGGGACTATCACATTCTGTGACCACGGAGACTTCACAGACCTTTGCCGTGGCGGACATATTCCAAATACTGGACTTATCAAAGCCGTCAAAATAACATCCATAGCAGGAGCATACTGGCGTGGGGATGAAAAAAATAAACAGCTTACCCGCGTGTATGCCATCTCTTTTCCTCAGGCAAAACTCCTTACCGAGTATCTTGAACGCATAGAAGAAGCCAAAAAACGCGACCACCGCAAATTGGGAAAAGAACTTGATTTGTTCACATTCTCCGCTCGCGTAGGACAAGGATTGCCACTGTGGTTGCCAAAAGGAACAGCATTGCGTCGCCGTTTGGAAGACTTTTTGACAAAAGCCCAAAAACGTGCAGGTTATGAAATGGTCATCACACCACACATAGGCGCCAAAGAACTATACGTTACATCTGGACACTTTGCAAAATACGGTAAAGACAGCTTCCAGCCTATCCACACACCAGAGGAAGGCGAAGAATATTTGCTAAAACCAATGAACTGCCCTCACCACTGTGAAATATACAATTCTCACCAATGGTCATACAGAGACCTTCCAAAACGCTATGCCGAATTTGGAACAGTGTATCGCTATGAACAGTCAGGAGAACTTCATGGACTTACTCGTGTTCGCAGTTTCACACAGGACGACGCTCACCTTTTCTGCACCCCAGACCAACTTTTGGAGGAATTTGAAAATGTGATAGACCTTGTAAAATACGTGTTCTCATCACTCGGATTCAGTGAATATACAGCGCAAGTATCTCTAAGAGACCCAAATAACCCAGACAAATACATCGGAACAGATGAAAACTGGGAAAAAGCCGAAAGCGCCATAGTCAAAGCCGCTAAGGACAAAGGACTAAAAACAGTAGTAGAGTACGGAGAAGCCGCTTTCTACGGTCCTAAACTTGACTTTATGGTAAAAGACGCATTGGGACGCAAATGGCAGTTGGGAACTATTCAGGTTGACTACAACCTTCCTGAGCGTTTCGGACTGACATACACCGGAGCTGACAATATGCCACACCGTCCAGTTATGATACACCGTGCGCCATTTGGCTCTATGGAACGTTTCATAGCTATTCTGTTGGAGTCCACAGGAGGAGTTTTCCCTCTATGGCTTACCCCAGAGCAGGTATTGGTAATGCCTATCAGTGAAAAATTCAATGATTACGCCAAGAAAGTAGCTGAGCAGTTGGAAGAACTTGACGTACGTTCACGTGTGGATTACCGAAACGAAAAAATAGGTAAGAAGATACGTGAAGCAGAAATGCAGAAAACACCATTCATGGTAATCGTAGGAGAACAAGAGGAAAAAGATGGAACAATATCCGTACGTCGCCACCAAGTGGGTGATTTGGGTGTTATGACACCAGATGCTCTTGCCTCTTCTATAAACGAAGAAGTGAAACATTCAATAAAACAGTTTAAATAAGTCTAACTAAAACTTTTAGAGCCATCGCTTTAATAAACAGACCCCAACCACAGCGCAATTTCCGCAGTGGTCGTCAGGAAGAACAAGACCAGCATCGTATCAACGGACAGATACGTGCCGCAGAAGTCCGCCTTGTAGGTGAAAACGTAGAAGTGGGAGTGTATCCCGTGGCAAGAGCCCTGCAAATAGCAGAAGAGCAAGGAGTAGATTTGGTAGAAATATCTCCAAATGCAGTACCTCCCGTATGCCGCGTGGTAGATTACAGCAAATTTCTGTATGAACAGAAAAAACGCCAAAAAGCACTCAAAGCAAATGCCACCAAAGTGGTAGTCAAAGAGATACGTTTTGGACCTCAGACAGACGAACATGATTACGATTTCAAGAAAAAACACGCCATACGCTTTTTGGAGGAAGGTTCCAAAATAAAGGCTTATGTGTTTTTCAAAGGTCGTTCTATCATTTTCAAAGAACAAGGAGAAATACTTCTTTTGCGCTTAGCTACTGACATAGAAGAATATGGAAAAGTAGACCAGTTGCCAAAATTGGAAGGAAAGCAAATGATTATGTTCATTTCACCAAAGAAGAAAAAGTAAAAACATTATTATCGGGAATACTCGAAAATACTCATTTAACAAATGCCAAAATTAAAGACCAAATCCAGTGCTAAAAAGCGTTTCAAGCTAACAGCATCTGGTCAAATCAAGAGAAAACACGCTTTCAAAAGCCACATCTTGACTAAGAAAGAGACAAAACGCAAACACAACCTTACAAAAGCCGGTCTTGTAGACCCTACTGACATGGCATCAGTAAGAAAACAACTTTGCATGTAGTCTAACTGCTTAGCAGTTTCTCTTAACATCTGTCGTAGTGATACGACGAGGGTTTTATAATATTAACCATGCGGCGGAGCCCAAAAGTACCCTAACAAAAACGAGTCGCCCGACGCAAAAAAACATTCTTTAATAATATGCCAAGATCAGTAAATGCAGTCGCTTCACGCGCACGCAGAAAAAAAATTCTGAAACTCGCCAAAGGTAACTACGGCGCCAGAAAAAATGTATGGACAGTAGCCAAAAACACTGTCGAAAAAGGTTTGATTTATGCTTACCGCGACCGTAAGCAGAAAAAACGCAACTTCCGCGCTCTGTGGATAGTACGTATAAGTGCAGCCTGCCGTTTGGAAGGTATGTCTTATTCTGTATTCATGGGCAAATTGAAAAAAGCAGAGATAGAACTTAACCGTAAGGTTTTGGCTGACCTCGCTCTTAACAACCCAGAAGCGTTCAAAGCTATCGTAGCCAAAGTAAAATAAATCAATAACCACACAGAGTATACTTGATAAATGTTTTACAAGTGGTCGTTCTACTGAACGACCACTTTTTTTATGCCAAAATAGAAAAAATCACTATCTTGTATATAAAATAACAACCATGCCAATAATACCCTCAGACATATCTGAAATGCTTTTTTTGCGCCTTAAAGAAAGCATAGAAAAAGAAAAAACAGCATCCATAGAGGCATTCCAGACACTATCTTCTGTGTTTGAAACAGCCATAGCCTCACTTTTAGACGGAGAAATGCGCGTTTTTTCAAGCAGTTATTCACGTGTGGTATATGCCTGCCGTTTGCACAATGTAAGTGCAGAAAAAGAAAGAATGGCTCTCGTTTTTAGGATGAGACAGTCTGATATTCAGCAAAATGCCACTAACCAAGAACAATATCTAAAAGCTCTTTCTACTTTGGTAATTTTTCTGGAATACATTACCGAAAAAAATATACCAGATAGTATCAAAGAGCTTATAAAAGATGTTGTGCCGTATGAATTTGGGCATTATCACCCCAAAACTGAAAAAGCAAATATCATAGGTACTGTTGTTTACAAGTCTGAACTGCGTACCGAAAACTCATCTCAATATTTTTGGATAAAGATAATACCCAGCCAGATAAATGATGAACGAGAAAATTTGCCAGAGAGCTTGAGCGTTTATTTTACTATTGACAATGAGAAAAAAGGCAATAAAAGAAGTGATTTTTTCTCTCTTTTTTCTATGCTCAAAATGTACAATAGTGTTAATGTAATCAATGTTTCGGCAGGTAAAACAGAAGATGTTTATATGTCAAAAGCAGACACATTGGTGGTGTTAGAGCCTGATTATCTGGTAGATGTAACAGATATAGCTGGCTGTTTTACTTCTTTGGGAGCAAATTCAAAACTTTTTTTGTTGTCAAAATTGCATCATTCGGCAGATAGTGAGGCGATGTTGAAAGGTACACTCATCAACGCTTTGTTGGATGCCACGCTTAAAGATGAAACAGCGCAGGTGGATGATGTTTTTAGAGAAGCATTGAATGAAAATGTCTTAAAATCAGTTTGTTATGGAGGACAAGCTGTAAAAAATATATGGGATTCAGTCCTTAGAGAGCATAGTAACAATATTCAAATATTTGCTAAAAGTATTCAAGGACAGAGAGTTACGGTAGAGCCAAGTTTTATTTCTCCACTTTATGGCATTCAGGGACGTTTGGACGTGCTGGCAGAGGATAGAAATGACTCTTTGAGAAAGGATATTTACGAGCTAAAAAGTGGCAAAGCACCGTTTGGAAGCACTCTGTGGCAGCCTAATAGTATTCAGGTGGCGTGTTACAATATGCTTTTGGAGTCTACTTACGGGAAGGATAGGCGCGGAACTTCTGCGGTTTTTTATTCGTCGGCACAGGCTTCTCCGCTTAGAAATTCGCTTTCTTCTATGGCAGAAAAAATACAGATTTGCGCCGTTAGAAATGAGATAATATTTGAAATTTACAACCTTGCAGAGGAAAATTACGATGCGTTGAAGAGTATAAATTTGGAAGACATCGGTTCTTTTGCCCCGTTTGATAAAGTTAAAATTGAAGAATTTGCCGCGTTTTATAATAGCTTGAAAAAAACTGAAAAGGCTTATTATCAGAGTTTTATATCTTTTTACATAAGGGAAATGATAACTGCAAAGACTGGAAGCCTGCTCAGTGCGGATAGAGATGACAAGATGAGTTATTCGTCTTTATGGAAGGGTAGTGTGGGTGAAAAATTGAGTAATTTCGCTATTTTGCCTCTTCTTACCATAGAGAACTATTCGGCGAAGGATAGGCAAATTCATTTGAAAATAGATGAAAAAATAGAACACACATTCCGAAATGGAGATGTAGCTGTGCTTTATCCTTTTCTTGGTGGAAATATGGATGTGGCTTCTAATCAGGTAATTAAAGGCGTTATAGAGTTGATTAATGACGAAGAAATAGTATTTTCTCCTCGTGGTCAGGTGGATCAGGCGTATTTGGAGAGTTATAAGACGTGGATGATAGAGCACGATATGATGGAAAAAAACTATTGGACGGCTATTTCTGGTTTGTTTGATTTTTTGCTTCATAAATCACATGCCAAAGACGTGGTATTCAATCATTTATTACCTTCTGAAACATCTTTTGTTTATAAACAAAATCCGCGCTTTACTGAAAATCAAAATCAGGCGATAGAAAAGGCGTTAAAAGCAGATGATTTTTTTCTCCTTCAAGGTCCTCCTGGGACAGGAAAAACATCGGCTGCTCTTATGGGTATAGTTTCAAATATTTTAGATAATACATCTCAAAATATTGTGCTATTGGCATTTACAAACAGAGCTGTGGAAGAAATTGCAATAAAATTGAGAAAGAATGGCATTGATTTTTTGCGTGTGGGACATCAAAATAATGAAGATATTTCTATTTCAAAGATAGCCAGAGGTAAGAAAATAAATGAAATTAGGGGTATTTTGACATCTAAACGTGTGATACTTAGCACGGTATCTGCTTTTTCAACCCGTGTGGAAGATTTAAATAAAATAATGAAATTTGATAATGTAATTATTGATGAAGCATCGCAACTAACTGAAATACAGGTAGTAGGTGTATTGCATTATTTCAAGAAATTTATTCTCATTGGTGACCAACTGCAACTGTCTTCTGTTGTGGCACAGAGCGAAAAATACTGTAAAGTGAAAGAGCCTTTGCTGATGAAAATGGGCTTTATAGATATGCGTGCATCACTTTTTGAGCGTCTTTATGCGTGGTGTGAAAAAAATGGTTATGGCGAGCATTATGCTATTTTGGATACTCATTTTAGGATGCACTCTAAGATAGCTGATTTAGTCAATGTGTATTACAAAGGTGCGCTAAAATGCGGTTCTAAGAGGCAATTTGAAGATTCTGACGAGCCTCGTTTGGTTTTTTATCCTTCTGTTTACCAGCCAACGTACAAAAAACATGAAGGCGAGGCTAAATTGGTGAGTAGTCTGCTATTGGAGATTAAAAATAAATATAGGAACTCTTTTTCGTCAGATACAGTGGGAGTTATAACTCCGTGGAGGGCGCAGATAGCTACCGTTAAAAATGAAATTACAGATAGTGAAATACTTGAAAAAGTAACCATTGATACTGTGGAGCGTTTTCAAGGTGGCGAAAAAGATATAATAATAGCGACAATGGCTGTTTTTAATCCTAAGCAAATGTGTATGATTCAGTCTTTTGACGCTGAGAAAAGAGTAGATAGAAAACTCAATGTTTTGCTTTCCAGAGCCAGAGAAAAGATAATCATAATAGGTTATGAGCCTGTTTTGTCTTCTAATGAGCAGTACAGAAATGTGTTGTCAAAGATGACAAAGATGGATTTTATGAAATAAAAAAAGCAACTCATTTAGAGTTGCTTTTTTATGTTAGAGTTGCAAAAGTTATTCTTTTACACGTTCCAAATATGCGCCAGACTCAGTGTCAATGCGAATTTTGTCGCCTTCATTGATAAAAAGAGGTACGCGTACTTCTGCTCCTGTCTCTACTGTGGCAGGTTTAAGAGTGTTGGTAGCGGTATTTCCTTTTTCTCCTGGTTCTGTGAATGTTACAGTCAGAACAACATTTGGTGCCAATTCACATGTCATAGGTGAGTGGTCTTCGGCGTTATAAACTACGTCTACCATATCTCCGTCGCGTAGGAATTGTGGAGCGTTTATGTTCTCTTTTTGAAGTGTGAGCTGGTCATAATCGTCATTATTCATGAAATGATAGTCGTTGCCATCATTGTACAAGAACTGGTATTTGCGGTTTTCTATGCGCACTGGCTCTATTTTGTGTCCAGCAGGAAAAGTATTGTCAAGAATACGCCCTGTGGTAAGGCTTTTCAGTTTTGTGCGCACGAAAGCGGCACCTTTGCCTGGTTTTACGTGTTGGAATTCTACTACCTTGTAAATGTCGTAGTTAAATTTGATGCACAAACCGTTTTTGATGTCGTTTGTTGTTGCCATTTTTATATTGATTTAATTAATACTTGATTATTCTTTCATTTGAAAACCGCGCATAAGACCTCTGGATGAGCTTCTTATAAATTCTATTATCTCGTCTCTTTCCTTAGAAGCTGATACTTGAACCTCTATATAGTTAAGTGCCTGAGTGATATTGAGATTTTTTTGGAATAAAAAGCGATATATGTTCTGTATCTCATTGATAGTTTCAGGGGAAAAGCCACGACGACGAAGCCCTACTGAATTAATACCCATATATGAAACAGGTTCTTTTCCCGCTATAACAAACGGAGGAACGTCTTTTCTGACCAATGAACCTCCGGCTATCATAGCATGAGAGCCTAATTTTACAAATTGGTGTATGCCGGTAAGTCCTCCTATGACCACAAAATTACCTACTTCGCAGTGTCCTGACATTCCAACAGAATTGGCAAGGATGACGTTATCTCCAAGTATGCAGTCATGCGCTACATGTGCGTATGCCATTATGAGACAGTTCTTTCCAACGCGTGTAGTGCCTGCTGCTTTGGTACCACGGCTTATGGTAACGCATTCGCGGATGGTAGTGTTGTCGCCTATGTAACAGGTGGTTTCTTCGCCTTCAAATTTCAAATCCTGCGGTATGCCTGAAATGACTGCTCCTGAAAATATCTTGCAGTTTTTGCCTATTCTGGCACCCTCCATGATAGTAACATTCGGTCCTATCCATGTCCCAGAACCTATTTCTACATTGTTTGAAATGGTAGTAAAAGGCTCTATTACTACGTTGCGAGCTATTTTAGCTCCCGGATGAATATATGCTAATGGCTGTATCATATTAGTGTTATTGTGCTTGTCCTTCATTAGATGAAGCGGGTGTTGCATCATCTCTGCGTTTTATCAGAGCCATTAATTCGGCTTCACAAACGACTTTATTGTTGGCATAAATATAACCTTCCATGTGGCAAATACCGCGACGGATAGGACTAACCAAATGCAAGTTAAAAATAAGTGTATCTCCTGGGGAAACTTGATGCTTAAATTTTGCCTGCTCTATTTTCATAAAGAAAGTGAGATAGTTTTCAGGGTCTGGTACACTTTTTAGTGCCAAAATACCTCCACATTGTGCCATAGCTTCTATTTGAAGAACGCCGGGCATGACAGGAGAACCAGGAAAATGTCCCACAAAGAAAGGTTCGTTCATGGTTACATTTTTAAGTCCTACTACGTGATTTTCAGATAGTTCCAATATTTTATCCACCAAAAGGAATGGAGGACGGTGAGGCAATATTTTAGCTATATCATTGATATCCATAAGAGGTTTTTGCGTGATATCGTATTTAGGTACCATATTGCGTTCCTCGGTGTGGATAACTTTGGAAAGTTTCTTTGCAAATTGAGTATTGACGTAGTGTCCAGGTTTGTTGGCTATTATTTTACCTTGGATACGACGTCCCACCAGTGCCAAATCTCCCATAACGTCCAGAAGTTTGTGGCGTGCTGCTTCGTTAGGAAAATGAAGTGTAAGGTTATCCAAAACGCCGTTTGGTTTCACTGTAACTTGGTCTCTGTGGAAAATGCGTTTCAGGTGGTTCATAGTCTCTTCGGATATTTCTTTATCCACATAAACTATGGCATTGGTTAGGTCTCCACCTTTTATAAGACCGTTGTTGATGAGCTGTTCCAATTCATGCAAAAAGCAGAATGTACGACAGCATCCTATTTGGTCTTTAAATTCAGATATGTTTTTTATGTAAGCGTTCTGAGTGCCAAGGACTTTTGTTCCAAAATCCACCATGGTTGTTATTTGAAAATCATCGGCAGGCATAGCTATTATTTCACTACCTGTGGCTGGGTCATTGAATGAAATGACATCTTTTATAACGTAAATCTTGCGTTCAGCGTCTTGCTCTACTATGCCAGCGCTTTCCAATACTTCTATATAATATTTTGCGCTACCATCCATAATTGGAGGCTCAGGACCGTCCATTTCTATTATAATGTTGTCTATATCACAACCAGATACAGCTGCCAATGTGTGTTCTGTGGTGAATACTTTGACGCCTCTTTTTTCAAGTGTGGTACCGCGAGATGTGGAGCATACAAGATTTGCATCTGCTTCTACAACTGGATGCCCTTCTAAGTCTGCTCGTATAAATGTATAACCATTGTTCACTGGGGCAGGTTTGAAAGTCATACTGACTTGTTTACCTGTGTGAAGACCTATGCCCGATATTTTTACTTCACGAGCTATGGTTTTTTGTTTTTGACTCATTTTTCTATTTCGTTCAATTTCTTGTTTATCTCGTTTATTTTATTGGACAGCTGTGGCAAACGGCGGAAAATGACATAAGATTTCATGAAATCCTTAAAGTCAAATGCTGGTGAGCCTATAACGCCAGAACCTTCTTTAAGGTCTGACATAATACCACTCTGAGCGCCTATTTGGCTGTTTGCACCTATTTTAATATGTCCAGAAAAACCTACCTGTCCGCCTATCATGCAGTGTTCGCCTATTTTTGTAGAACCAGCAACGCCTGTCTGAGCTGCTATGACGGTGTTTTCGCCTATTGTTACGTTATGGGCTATCTGAATGAGGTTATCAAGTTTTGTGCCTTTTTTAACCATAGTGCTACCCATAGTGGCGCGGTCTATGGTGGTGTTGGCACCTATTTCAACGTTGTCTTCTATGACAACATTGCCAGTTTGAGGAATTTTTTTGTATGTTCCGTCCATTTGCGGAGCAAATCCGAAACCGTCGGCACCTAATACTACTCCTGAATGGAGTACACAGTTTTTACCTACTTCAACACCTTGATATATTTTTACTCCGGCGTAAATGACAGTGCCATCGCCTATTTTAGCTCCGTCGCCTATGTATGCCTGAGGGTATATTTTGACGTTGTTTCCTATTTGGCATTTTGCTCCTATGTATGCAAATGCTCCAAGATACATATTTTCTCCTGTTATAGCACCTTCTGCTATGTACGAAGGCTGTTCAATGCCCACTTTTTGTGATTTGAGAAAATTGTCATAAAACTCCAATAGTTCTGTGAATGCAGTGTATGGGTTTTCAACGCGAGTAAGGGTAGCTGATATTTTATCGGTAGGGGTAAAATCATTGGCTACTATGACAATGGATGCTGTTGTATCATATATATGATGCGTGTATTTGGGGTTTGCCAAAAAGGAAATGGTACCCTCTCCGCCTTCTTCTATTTTGGATGGACGGTCTACGCTAATGTCTGTATCCCCTTCAACTGTCCCGTGAAGTATTTCGGATATTTGTAGTGCTGGAAATTTCATTACCGCAAATTTAAGAATTTTTTTTGTTTTACATATATTTATGTGTCTCAATACTGAGCTTTATTTGTTCTGAATGTGATATTTTTTTTAGCAAAACGCATTGCAGTGG
>JAQUTH010000043.1 GCA_028709885.1 Flavobacteriales bacterium | reverse complement strand
AACGCGTTTTGGCAATAGCAAAAGGGCAGTTTTCGCCTCCTCTGTCCGCCAGTTAAGGGTGGAACAATAGTTTCTTCTTTGACTATAAAAACCCTGCTACCTCAGACCCTATCTCTGTGGGAGACCAGTGGAGAAATAACTCTCGTCAGTCCATGGGAATGAGTCTTTCTATACCTATTTTTAATAGAATGTCAACCATAGCAGGTGTTCAGCGCAGTCGTTTGAGCATACAGCAGAACCAATATGCTCTTGAACAAGCCCGTCTTGACCTTCAACAAAAGGTAGAAAAAGCATACGCCGATGCAACATCTTCTTATAAGAGTTATATAGCTGCGCAGAAAGCGGCTTACTCATCAGTAGAGGCTCTGCGGTACGCTACCAATAAGTTTGAAATAGGGAAACTTAGCGTCTATGATTTTGAAACAGCTAAAAACCAGCTGCTTAAAAGCCAGACCGATGTGCTTCGCACTAAGTTTGACTACATATTCAAGACCTTCCTTTTGGAATTTTACCGTACACAGAAAATAGAAATCTAAACACTTATATCCTTTCACAATGAAAAAGACTAAAATCAAGACCAAATACATAGTAGCCATAGCAGTTGTTGCTTTTATCATACTGTTGGCGGTACTGAAAAGTATGGGCGTATTTGGAAAAAATGACAATGCCGAGGCTGTTACTTTTGACCAACCATTCAAAGGCAGTATAACACAAATAGTTACCGCTTCGGGTAAAATACAGCCTAAAACAGAAGTCAAGATAGCCCCTGAGGTATCTGGTGAAATAATAGAACTAACTGTAAAAGAAGGCGACGAGGTAAACCAAGGCGACCTTTTGGTGCAGATAAAGCCAGATATATATGTCTCTGCTCTAAACCGTGCCAAAGCAGCTGTCAATCAGTCAATAGCCTCATTGGAACAGTCATCTGCACGTCTTAAAGAGGCACAGAGCGAATACAACCGAAGTAAATCTCTTTTTGAAAGTGGAACAATAGCTAAGAGCGATTGGGAAACTACCGAGACAAATTACAAAGTAGCCGTACTTACTCACCAAGCATCCCAATCCAGCCTTGAAAGTGCGCGCGCATCTCTTAAAGAAGCTGAGGATAACCTCACTCGTACACGTATTTACGCACCTATAACTGGTACTATTTCTAAACTAAATGTTGAAAAAGGCGAACGAGTAGTAGGTACAGCTACCATGGCAGGTACTGAGGTGCTCCGTGTGGCAAACCTTGACGTTATGGAAGTAGAGGTTACCGTAGGAGAGACCGATATAGTAAAAATAGCTGTCAATAATCCTGTGAGCGTGGAAGTAGATGCTTTCTGGGGTAAAAAATTCCGCGGTGTGGTAGAAGAGATAGGTTCTTCGGCAGACGGAACTACCACATCGGCAGACCAAGTAACCAATTTTGCTGTCAAAATACTCCTTTCTGAGGATTCTTATAAAGCATTGGCACAAGAGAAAAATATGCTCCACACTCCATTCAAACCAGGCATGACTGCCGCTGTGGATATAGAAGCTACCAAAAAAGACTCCATAATGATGGTGCCTATCAAAGCCGTTACCACTCGTCAGATAAAAGACAGTCTTAGCGGAGTGAATGAAACAAAACAGATAGTTTTTGTAGAAGAAAACGGAAAAGCTAAACAGGTGATAGTGGAAACAGGCATCCAAAATGATGAAAACATAGAAGTCATTAGCGGGCTTACATACCAAGACAAGGTGATAGTAGGACCTTATGCTGCGGTGTCTAAAACTCTTGCAGACGGAAAGGCGGTAAATGCCACCAAATCCAAAGATAAAACAGATAACAAAGACAAAAAATGAAAATAGTCCTTCTGGGATATATGGGTAGCGGAAAAAGCGCTATGGGACGAATAGTAAGTTCAGCTTTTTCTATGCGTGGGATAGACCTTGACAGTTATATAGAAAAGGTGGAAGGAATGTCTGTTCCTGATATTTTTCGTCAGTATGGCGAGGGAGGTTTTCGTCAGATAGAGTCTTTTCATCTCCATACATTGATGGAAAATGATGAGGATTTTGTGCTGTCTTTGGGTGGAGGTACGCCGTGTTTTTGTGGAAATATGGACTATATAAAAGGCAAGGGAGTTTCGGTATATTTGTGTGCTTCGCCAATAGTTTTGGCTCAAAGACTGGCTGTGAGCAGCAATCCACGCCCTTTGATACAGGGCAAAACGGGAGACGAACTTTTGGAATATGTACATCAGAGTCTTTCCCAGAGAGAACAATTTTATTCCAAGGCAGACCACGTTTTTTCTGTTGAAACCCTTTCCATAGAAGAAAGTGGGCGACTTTTAGTAGATATGATAAAAAATGAGATATTAATAAATAATAAATAACACATTTTATGAAGCTTTTAGAAGGAAAAGTAGCTCTTATAACAGGAGCATCACGAGGCATAGGTCATGGTATAGCTATGGCATTTGCGGCACAGGGGGCAGATATTGCTTTCACTTACCTATCTTCGGTAGAAAAAGGACAAGCATTGGAAGCAGAACTATCTGCCTTTGGTGTCAAAGCAAAAGGATACCGTAGCGACGCATCAGATTATGACCAAGCTCAGACGTTGGCACAGGACGTAGTAAAAGACTTCGGACGTATAGATATTTTGGTAAATAACGCTGGTATCACACGGGATGGTCTTCTTATGCGTATGGGAAAAGACCAGTGGGATGCGGTTATAAAAACCAATCTTGACTCTGTGTTTAACCTCACCAAAGGCGTTCAGCGCACTATGCTAAAACAGCGCAGTGGCTCTATCATCAATATGTCATCTGTTGTAGGAATAAAAGGAAATGCTGGACAAGCTAACTATGCTGCTTCAAAGGCTGGTATTATAGGCTTTACAAAATCGGTAGCATTGGAACTTGGCTCACGAGGTATTCGTTGTAACGCGATAGCTCCTGGTTTTATAGCCACTGAGATGACAGCTGCTCTTGACCCTAAGGTGGTAGAAGGATGGACTGAGGCTATTCCATTAAAACGTGCTGGTACCGTGGAAGATATAGCAAATGCTTGTGTGTTCTTGGGTAGCGATATGTCTACCTATGTAACAGGTCAGGTATTGTCTGTAAACGGCGGTATGCTCACTTAGTAGAAAAGATATTTGAATTAAAAAAGCTCGCCCTATGGGCGAGCTTTTTTAATGGTTTTGTTTTATCTTTTGATGTATGATTTGGAGATGGAAGGGTTGTTTGCGCTTTCGCTCTGTACGTATTTGCTGAAATTAACAGGTAACATATACGAACATTCCGCAGGATTGTCGTTTTGCATTCTAGGCATACCATTTGTGTATAGCGGTGTAGCCTTATAAAACTACCGTAGTGAGTGATGCGTGAGGACTTCTTACGACATTGCTTTGACAGGTACCGTTTTTTTTTATGTCTATTTTTACCCAAACCATGCCGTTGATGTACTCAGAGTTTACATAATTTCCGTTGATGTCTTTTGGAAAATGTATGTTGTTTACCAAATCTCTATTGATAAGGCTATTGTTGCATTTGAACAACCTTTTGTTATCATTTATATAACGCAGACAGCTTTTGTGATATATAGGTCCTGTTTCAGTGTAGGTGAAAGTTTTGTCTTTTTCCTTTTTGTCTTGGGCGTTTACGTTAAATGCGAAAAGAAGCATCAACGTGAAAAAGAGTGCTTTTTTTCATGATAGATGTTGTTTAGTCTGACAAAACCATTAAAAAATGTTATATATGCAAAAAAATACCCGCCCAAAAAAGGCGGGTATGTATTAAATAATGCAGTTTATTACTGTGGAGGGGTAAAGTTCACTGGCAACATATACGAAACTTCTACTGGTTTGTTACGTTGCATACCAGGTTTGAAACCTTTGATTTTAGATACAGCGCGTAGAGCCTCGTTGTCAAGGTTTTTATCTACACCACGAGCCAATTCACCTTTGACGCTACCGTCTTTTTTGATAGTAAGTTTTATCCAAACTTTACCACTGATACCCATTTCAAGGCATATCTGTGGATAAACGATGCTTTTTTGTAATACTTCGTTTAGTTTTTGACTGGTACATTTGGTCAGTTTTTCTGAGTTACCTTTGAATTTTTCGCATCCAGGGTAAATAGGTTTGTCCTCTATGACTGCAAAAGGGACTACCTCTTCTACTTCTTCTTCCACAGCTACCACTTCTTTAACGGTAACTACTTCTTTTGAAGAAGTTTCAGCAGACTGAACCTGCATCTCTTCAATCTTCTCATCTTCCTGTGCTATAATGATTTGCTCAGGAGCAGCAGGTGGTGGAGGTGGAGGAGGTGGTGTGTCCAGTGGACGTTCTGTAATCATAACCTCTTCATCGTCAAGGCGAAGAGATACTTTTCCTAAATCGCTGAGGTCTTTATCGTAGGATTTCCATTCAAATGCGCCCCATACTATAAAAATAGTAGCTATAAGACCTATTTGAAGAAATAATCCTTTGCGACGCTCTAAGTCAGCTTTCGGAGTTTTTTTAGCTTCCATTTCGGTTTATTTAATTTAATTATTGATTCGTTGTTGCAAATATACATACAATAACCGTGCCAAACATCATATTGATGAAATGTTTTTTCCGTTAAATACATTGTATCTTTGTGCCAAAGAAAAAACAGATGATATACACAGATACCCATTCCCACCTTTATGACCAAGCCTTTGATACAGATAGAGGCGAAGTGCTGCAAAGAGCTCTAACATATGGTGTTAAAAAGATAATTTTACCTAATGTGGACAGCACTACCATAGATGATATGATAGCTATGGAAGAAAAATACTCTTCTGTGTGTGAGTGTCTTATGGGTGTGCATCCCACCAGCCTGACTGATGAAAATGTTGAAAAAGAAATGGAAACGGTAGAAAAGTGGCTGGAAAAAAGACCTTTTGCTGGGATAGGCGAGATAGGAATGGACCTTTACTGGGATGCTACATATAAAGATGTGCAGGTAAAAGCGTTTGACACTCAGCTCACATGGGCTGAAAAATACAAATATCCCGTGTCGATACACTCTCGGAACGCGATGAATGAAACATTAGAAGTGCTGTCTTCACACTGCGTAAAAGGAGTGATGCACTGTTTTTCTGGTACATTGGACGATGCTGAAAAAATATTATCTATGGGACTTTTCCTTGGTGTTGGCGGAACGGTAACGTATAAAAATAATACTCTTAAAGATGTGATACGCTCTGTTGGTTACCAAAACATAGTCTTTGAGACAGATGCTCCGTACCTTTCACCAGTGCCTCATCGTGGAAAAAGAAATGAAAGTTCATACATACCAGATATAGCGGCTTTTGTAGCCCAATATTGTGGTGTAGATATGGAAAAATTATGCTTTGCGGTGCAAAAAAATGCCGAGAGTATATTTTCTCTTTAACATCATGTGATGTATATTTAGCTGAAACAAAACTCAGCCGATGCGTCATTTTATAGGTTTTTTGTGTGCGTTTTCCTTGCTTTTTTGTCAAGGGTGCGACGCTTCCAATATGCGTTTTAATGTCTATTATTCAGCCCGTGATGTCTTGCATTACTGCGATAGCATACGTTTTTCTTCGGCTGTACCTTTTTTTTACCAGAAAAAATACGAGACCCTCATCGGTATGCCCGCTCCGCAGAGTTGCCGTGATACGTTGCGATATGTAGAGAAAATATTGACAGAGCAACTAAATAATCATTCACTTGTGGGCAAAGGCAAAAAAACAGCCATGCGTGAAAGTCTTGCTATACAGTTAGTAAGGACATACATGATGCTCAATGAGGAGGAAAAAGCCAGTGAAGTACTCAATGGAATGTTTCTCAGTAGTCGCGCTTATCTTTATATGTGTGAACTCAACATGGTGCATGGTTACGGTCTTTTGGCATTGGAAAATTTCATGTATGTCAAAAAGAACGAGCTTCACGCCGATGATGCTTTTGTGTTTTCTCAAATGGAGGCATTGATGTACTATGTGCGAGGCGATTATGCTATGGCAGCTGATGCTCTTTTTGCATTGTCAAAAGGAAAAAACAATGAGATAATAAGCGTGTATGGTCTTTTTTCAGCTGCCAATATGTATATAGAAGCTGGGGAAAAACGTAAGGCATACGCACTATACTCTTATATAGAAAGAAAACATAAAAAATACGCTCAGTATGCTCAGGTGCAGTTGTATAGGTGTTTTGAACCTTTGGATGATAATCCTGAAATATTGGTGCAAAAGATACAACGAGCCGAAAACTCAGATGTAAAGGCTCATGCATATTATGCTCAGGGTTGTGTGTGGGTGGCGGCTTTGGAGTACGAAAAGGCCGATAGCGTTTTTGCTGTGGCTGAAAAAGCAGATAGTTCTCTGTTCCCTCTGTATGCCAAAGAGGTGGTAACTATGTTGTGGAATACTAAAAAATATTCCAAGGTAGGGCAAATATGCGCTAAGGTCATGGAAAAAACATATTGCGATGGAGGAAACGCTGATTTTTTTGTAAAAAAATACATAGACGCTTCTCTCAAAGATGGGACAAAGAGTGTTTCTTTGCGTGAAGAGCAAGAGTATAAAAAGGCGTACTCTCTCTTTCTAAACTCTCAATACGACAGCGCACAGATTTTTATAGAGCGGTTTTTGGCTGAAAACAAAGGCGTTTTTATAGAGCATAAGTTTAGACTTCTTTCTGCGGTATGCCGTGGTAGAGAGTATGGAAAAGGTGCTATGGTGCGCAGTATGCGTGGTGTGGAGATGCTTTTTCCGCGTAGCACGAGTGGTGTTTTAGCCAGTAGGATAGTTAAGATGTATGGCAATGAAGGAAAATGATGTAGATTGATTAATTTTTATTATATTTGTGTAACTTTATAATGAGTAAAAAACAAAAAACACAAATAAGAAAATGAAAAACAAAGGTTGTCTTATAGCTTCACTGGTGGCAGCGGGGCTTATTATCATTGCTGTGGCAATAGTAGGATGGGGTGTTAGTAAATATAACACCATGGTAGAACTTCGCAGTGGTACAACTGGTTATGAAAAGACATGGGCTGATGTTGAAAGTCAGTACCAACGCCGTAGCGACCTCATACCTAATCTTGTATCTACCGTAAAAGGCTATGCCGCACATGAAGAAAAAACACTTACCGAAGTAGTGGAAGCCCGCGCAAAAGCTACACAGATGAATGTGGATGCGTCTAACCTCACACCAGAGGCTCTCGCTAAATTCCAAGCATCACAAGGACAGCTTTCTCAGGCATTGGGACGTCTTATGGTGGTGGCAGAACGCTATCCAGACCTGAAAGCAAATGAAAATTTCAAAGAACTCCAATCTCAACTGGAAGGAACCGAAAACCGCATACAGGTGGCTCGTCAGCGTTTCAATGAGGCAGCAGCTACTTTCAATGCTTACATAATGAAATTTCCAGGTAATGTCATAGCGGCTATGACTGGATTTAAGGAAACGCCTCTTTTCAAAGCTGATGAGGCTGCTCAGAACGCTCCAAAAGTAGAATTTTAACCTTTACTCTTACAGGGTGCTATGATGACCGAAACGTTAAGGGATTTTCTTTCTCCCGAGGAAGAAAAAAAAGTGGTGAATGCCATATCCCGTGCCGAGAAAAACACGTCGGGTGAGGTGCGCGTGCATATAGAAGAAGGTGATGGTTCTCTACCGCCTTTGGTGCGTGCCGAAAAAGTGTTTTATCTTTTGGAAATGGAAAAAACACAGTTAGGAAATGGCGTTTTGCTATATATAGATGTACGTCATCATACCTTTGCTATATGGGGTGGACGTGGCATTTACGATGTAGTGCCACAGAATTTCTGGGACCAGACATACCACACGGTAGCTGATTTTTTCAGAAAAGGCAAAAGATGTGAAGGTCTTTGTGTAGCGATAGAACAGGTGGGAGAAAAACTCAAATATTATTTTCCATACCAGAGTAATGATATAAATGAATTGCCAGATGAGATATCCAAAGGCACTATTTAGTTTTTTGGCATTAGCGGTAACGTTTTTTTCTGTCTCTTTGCAGGGACAGACCAAAGACTGCATACCCGAAAAACCACAAATACAAACATCGGTATATGATTATGTAGCTCTTTTGACACCAGAGCAGAAAACGGCTCTTGAATCAAAACTGATAGGATATTCGGATAGTACATCCACGCAGATAGTCGTAGCCATAACAGATGATTTATGTGGAAATGACATCTCTATGCAGGCTATTGACTGGGCGCATAAGTGGGGAATAGGTCAGAAAAACAAAGACAACGGAGTGTTTATCTTGCTCTCGCCAGCTGCCAGAAAAATATTCATAGCCACAGGTTATGGAGTGGAAGGTACGCTCACAGATGCTATGAGCCGTAGGATTATAGAACAGATGATATTGCCAGAGTTTCGCACGGGCGATTATTACGCTGGACTTGACGCTGGTGTGGACGGCATTTTCAAGGTGCTAACTGGAGAATTCAAATCTGACGGCAAAGCCAATGGAGATGATGATATTTCTTTCTTGGCGGTACTACCTATTTTGATATTTATAGTAGTGATGCTGGTGGCTTTTTCAGGAAATGGTAAAAATGATAAAAACAACACTGGTGGCTCTGGCGGAGGCAATAGACACAACACAGCTGATGCTCTTTTAGCGGGAATACTGCTGGGCAGTATGGGTCGTGGAGGTAGAGGTGGAGGCTTTTCTTCTGGCGGCTTCGGCGGCGGAGGAGGTTTCTCTGGCGGCTTTGGCGGCGGTGGCTTTGGCGGCGGTGGTGCTGGCGGTAGTTGGTAATATAAAAAGAGCGGTTTTCGTAGAAAACCGCTCTTTTTTGTTCTTTTTGATGTTATGGTTTATGCGTTATGCTGTGAGCGTAGGTACCATCAGATGAGAAATTCTCATCTATGGTAAAGTTAAAGAAACGGTTGAGTCCTACTATGCCTTCAAATGCTTTTACTGTCTGACTCATAAGGTCATTTCCATAGAGAACTTCATCAGGGATAGAGCGCAACATATCGTAGTGTTTGTATCGCAGAAGGTCTGCTTGTTCCCATTCTTTTGGAAAGCCGAGAGGATTTTTTTTCAACATATCATCTTTGGAAAATGAATAACCAGCTTTTTCCATGTCTTTTTTCAGTCCAAGAAATTCGTCTATGTTGTCGTAAATATCCCAACGGATGGCACGTAGTATGTCTTTGTCTGGGCAGTAAAGTCCTCCTCCCCATAGTGAACCTTCGGCTGGGGATATGTGGACGTAATATCCTGCATACGGACTTTTTTTGCCTCGGCGGTTTATGTAAGCTCCCATGTGGGTTTTGTATGGCGTTTTATTGGGAGAAAAACGTGTGTCTCGGTATATGCGGTAGGTGCAGTCTTTTACTTCTACGTGTCCTATGGAGGGGTCTATTTGCTGAACCTCGGGGATGAGTTTTTCTACAAAAGCGTCAAACTCTTCTTTGGCCGAGGTGTATAGTTGTTTGTTGTCATTGAACCATTCACGGTTGTTGTTATATTGTATTTCTTTTAGAAAATGCAGAGTGTCTTTTAACATGATATAGATATGTCTAATTATCGGTGTAAAAAAATGGAGTGCTGTATGTCTTTACATTTTTTTCAGTGTCCAAATATATTAAAAAAGCCTGAATGTCGGGATGTTTTTTAAGCCAAGATACGCTTTCTTTGTATCCCATAGCTACCAATGCAGTGGCATAAGCATCGCAAAGACCGCATTGAGGGTATAGGACAGTGGCTGAAATGACATCGGATGGTGTTGCACTACCAGTGTGAGGATTGATGATGTGAGAAACCACATTGCCGTTATCATAGGAGTGCCACTGACGGTAATTGCCAGACGTTGCAATGGCGGTGTTTTTTAGTTTAAGACGCTTTATTACTGTGCGACTGGTATCTCCATTAAATGGACTTTCTATGCCTACTACCCATTGAGATGATGATAAGTGCTGTCCAGATACTCTTATTTCCCCCCCTATTTCTACCATGAAATGATGTACGGAATGTTTTTTTAGGTATTGGCAGACGGCATCCACAGCGTACCCTTTGGCTATTCCTGAGAAATCAAGTTCTGTGAGTGGGTGTGTTTTTTTGACAATATCTTTTTCCATACTTACAGCGTCAAATCCTATTGATAGCATTAGAGAGTCTATCTTTTGATTATCAATATTCTCTGTTTTTGAAGTCGAAAAACCGAAATGTCTTACCAGTGGAGCTACCGTAGGGTCAAACCAGCCATTGGTATCATGGTGTGCTTTTTTTGCCAATGAAAAAATATTGGAAAAAATGTAGTCAGTATGTGTCTGTGAGCAATTATTTATTTTGCTTATAATTGATGTTGGGTAGAAAATGGATACTGAACGGTTTATTTTTTCAAATAGTGTGTCTATATCTTTCTGTGATATTGGTTTTTTTGAGTAATATTTTATGGAGTAAAAAGTACCAAAAACCTCTCCAATACAAGCTCTTGGATGATTGAAATCCGATGAGCAGCCATTTATGAACAAGCTCATAAGATATATGAAAAAAAAAACGAGTTTAGGCATTTGCATTTTGTTTATAGTTAAATAAATATACTAAAACATCAGAGATGATAGCGAAAAAATGGATAAATTTTTCTATTTTTGTTTTTGGTATGAAATTATTAATTTATGGCAAGTATAAAGAAAACAGAAGCCCCTGCTTCCGCACTTTTGGACCTCAATAAAATATCTCGTGGGACTACTCTCAAAGGAGAATTAGTGTCCGATGGAAATTTTCGCATAGACGGTGTTTTTGAGGGAAATATCACCACCGAAGGCAGAATAGTGGTGGGTGAAAGTGGCTCTATAAAAGGCGATGTTATATGCTCAGATGCAGAAGTGGAAGGAACGATAGAAGGCGATGTGAAAGTAACAGATGCTCTTTCTATTAAAAGCACAGGTAAGATAATAGGAGTGGTCAAGACCAAAAGATTGGCTATGGAACTGGGCGCTATTCTTGATGTTACATCATGTAAAATGGAGTAAAATATTGTCATGGGCAGAATAAAAAGCAGAAAAAAAGCTGTTGAGCTTTCAAAAGAAGAGAAAAACCGTCGCGCACGTGAGTTTGTAAATGCTTATGCCAGATATTCAGGTATAGCATTTCAGATGATAGTGCTTATAGGTGGTGGAGCATATCTGGGTATATATCTGGATGAAAAATACGCCACAAAACCAGTGTGGACTGTTATTTTCTCGCTGTTGGGAGTGGTGCTATCGCTACTTTCGCTGTATAAATCTTTGGTTTCTTTGGAACGCTATAACCGCCACATGGAACAAAAACGAAAAAAAGATAACGATACCAATTAATGATAAACACAGATAAAAAACTATACATAAGTTATACTGCTATAATGTTGGTTTTGGCACTGGTAGGGACATTTGCTATGCCAGAGTCTTGGAAAATATATTACACTCCGTTGGCATTGTGTGCTTTGATGTGGGTGGTTTTTACTCTTTCATACATGGCAGGAAAGATACCTTCAGACGCACAAGGATACCAAATGATAATGAAATACCTCGGTGGTGCGGTGGTGCGGATGATAGGTGTTATAGCGGTCATCTTTTACCCTGTTGTAACAGCAGAAAAAGGCTCTTTCAGTGGCATGACGCTGGTGCTTTGTGTTATGGAGCTGTATGCCGTTGGTATGGGGCTTTATCTTATGAAAATAAAGAATACGCCTCAGGGAGAAAAAGCTAATGTTAATAATACACCAAAAATGTAATAAAACATTGATTTTTGGGTAAAAAAAAGTACCTTTGGCAAATTGAAAATTTAACGTTAAGAATTATATTTAACTGCTATGTCAGGATATACTACTAAAAAATTACTACTGTTTATACTCGTTACCCTTGTGGCGTTGGGATTGAAGGCTCAAAACCATGATACTCAGACGGAAGAAAAAATAGACCAGACAGCTTTTATAATGGGACACATAAGAGACTCTCATACGTTTCATATATGTGATGTGGATGGTCATGCGGTAGGAGTGTCTTTGCCAGTGATACTGATTTCTCACGGTAAACTGATAACTTTCATGTCAGGGGATTTTCATCATGACAATACAGGTTCTCATGTGGTAGAAAAAGACGGGCAGAGTTTTGTCCTGTATTTTGACGGTTTTAACGAAAAAATATACCAAGCATCTTCCACTCCAAATGAAGATGGCACATACCTTTCTCGCGATGAGCAAGGAAAAGTAATATCCTACACACCACTGGACTTTTCTATAACCAAAAACGTGGTAACACTAATCATGGTGGTACTATCTATGTTGGCTATTTTTATAACCATGGGCAGTTTTTACCGCAAAAAAGAAAATGTGGAAAAAGCACCGCGAGGCATAGCGTCTATGTTTGAACCTTTGGTAGTGTATGTCCGTGATGAAATAGCATTGCCTAATATCGGCGAGGAGTATTATAAAAAGTACACTCCATATCTTTTGACATTGTTCTTCTTTGTCCTTTTCACCAATCTCTTCGGACTGATACCATTCTTCCCATTCGGGGCAAACATATCTGGAAACACATCTTTCTCTTTTGCACTGGCATTTCTTACATTTGTGATAGTGCAGTTCAGTGGCACAAAAGCCTATTGGAAAGAGATAATTTCCATGCCCGGAGTACCAAAACCAGTGATGCTCATCTTAGCACCGGTAGAGTTTTTGGGACTATTTACAAAACCATTTGCACTGACAATACGTCTTTTTGCTGCCATTATGGGTGGACATATAATCATACTTAGCTTGTTGCTGTTGATATTTATGTTCAAGATGTGGGCGGTAGTACCAGCCTCTGGTGTTTTTATCATGTTTATGTACTTGATAGAAATACTGGTAGCGGTGATACAGGCATATATATTCACTCTTCTGACTGCGTTGTACATAGGTATGGCAAAATTGGAGGAACACGAAGAACACTAATAAAAAACATTTTTTAATAACATAAATAACTATTTATTATGACAACAGGTATATTCGGAGCCATCGGTGCAGGACTTTGCGCCATCGGTGCAGGTATCGGTATCGGTAAAATAGGTTCCTCAGCATTGGAATCTATGGCACGTCAGCCAGAAGCTGCTGGTAAAATTCAGTCAGCCATGATACTTTCTGCTGCTCTTATTGAGGCAACAGCACTTTTCGGAGTGGTAGTATCACTGATGAGCCTATCGGCTTAGTAAAAAAGGCATCAGAAAAGGGCGGAGGGTTGCTCTGCCCTACGATGCTTTTACAGACGTTTTTGACAATTAAAAAAAACTATTTATATGGATTTATTATTACCGGGACTTGGCACATTAGTATGGAATACTTTGTTTTTCCTACTTACAGTAGCCATATTGACCAAATTAGCGTGGAAACCTATACTTTCCATGTTGGACGCCCGAGACAAAACTATAACAGATTCGCTGGAACAAGCCACAAAAGCGCGTGCCGAACTTTTGGGAGTAAAACAAGAAAGTCAAGACATTCTCAAAGAAGCCCGTCATCAGCGTGATGCTATCCTCAAAGAAGCCAAAGATGAACGTGAACGCATGATAGATGCCGCCCGTGGCGATGCTGCCAAAGAGGCTGCCGGTATCATAAAAGATGCCAATGCTATCATAGAACGCGAAAAACGTGCTGCCAAAGATGACCTCAAAAAGGATTTGGCTGGTCTGTCTGTGGCATTGGCTCAAAAGGTTCTCTCAGAAGAACTAAAAGACGCATCGGCACAGCAAAAGACATTAGA
>JAQUTH010000162.1 GCA_028709885.1 Flavobacteriales bacterium | reverse complement strand
TGTTAATTCTGGATTATAGCTATTCTGTATGCTTTTTATGGTGCTTAGCAGTTTTCCCAGACCTTCCAAGGCGTAATATTCACATTGGATAGGGATGATGACGCTATCGGCAGCGGTGAGAGAGTTTATTGTTATAAGTCCTAACGAAGGCGAACAGTCTATGATGATGTAGTCATACATATCTTTTACCTGTTCCAATGCTTTTTTGAGCATATACTCACGTCCGTCTTTATCTGATAGTTCTTCTTCTACTGCCACTAGATTTATATGCGCAGGTAGAACATCAACACCCGGTGCGGTAGACCCTACTATGAGGTCTTTTGCAGGGCTGAGGTGTTCTATAACTTCGTATGTTCCTCCTTTTATTTCGTTTTCAGAAATTCCAAGTCCAGATGAGGCATTAGCTTGAGCGTCAGCATCTACCAAAAGCACTTTTTTTTCCAAAACGCCCATAGCAGCGGCAAGATTTACCGATGTGGTTGTTTTTCCTACGCCTCCTTTTTGGTTAGATACAGCTATTATTTTTCCCATATATTCTGTTATTACAGTTATGATTTTTGAAAAATGTAATTCGAGGTAAAATTACTCATTAATAGCGAGATGTTATAATCTAAGGCTAAAACTTTATCAACAATTAATGTTTTTTTAACTAAAAAAACGTCTTTTGGGCATTACAAAAAATAAAGATTGAGTATTTTTTCACTTTGAAAAAGAGAGTTAAGATTGTTTTTTATATCGCTACGGTGCATCATAAGAGTAGCACGCCACGCATCGCTGTTAATCTTTATGGTGAGGTGTCCACCAGAGAAAAGCACTTCACCTGTGTATCGGCGCGCATTATCACCATATTTTTCCAACCAAAAAGCACGCACTTTGGCAGCCGTAAGATGGCAGTCATACTCTTTATTCCTCTGGGCGAAACAGCCAAGAACATTTTGTATGTTTTTAGGGTCTTCGTTTCTCATTCTATGGTGAACATTTTATGTTCTATGGGCGAAGAGTTCATCACCGCGCTGATGCGTTCTGCCTGAGTGTCAGATATAAACACTTGTCCAAAGGTGTCTGAATGTACTAAGTGAATGATGTATTCCACCCGTGAGGAGTCCAGTTTATCAAAAATATCATCCAAAAGAAGGATAGGTTTTTGTCCGGAAAGAGATGTCATGAAACTAAATTGGGCAAGTTTAAGAGCAGTGAGAAATGTTTTTTGCTGTCCCTGTGAGCCATATCGTTTTACGGGGTATCCGCCAAGGGTAAAGCGGAGGTCATCTTTGTGTGCGCCAGTGGTGGAAAAACCCAACATGAGGTCTTTTGTGCGAGCAGAAATAAGTTCCTCCTCAGGAGAGTCTGAGTTGAAAATACTATTGTATGTCAAGTCTGCCATTTCCGCTCCACCGCTTATGTCGGCATATATTTTTTGAAAAACGGGAGTGAATTTTTCTAAGAAAAGTTTTCTGTTTTCCCATATTTTGGCACCTAAATCCAACATTTGGGAGTCGTAAATATCTAATTGCAAGGATGATGCGTTAGGCGTTTTGAGTAGGGCGTTTCTCATCTCCACAACGCGCGCATGGCTTAGCAAGGCATCAAGATATGATGCTGATGTTTGCGAAATGACCCCGTCCATAAATTTGCGACGCAGTGCGCTACCTTCGGCTATAAGGTCTCTGTCGGATGGTGATACCACCACCAGAGGGTAAGAACCTATGTAATCGCTCATTCGCTCTATCACTTTACCACTTCGTTTTACTGTTTTTTTGGCACCACGTTGCAGGCTCATAAGCACGGAAGTATTGGTGTTTTCATGAGAAAAAACTCCTTCCAACATCATGAATGGTTCGCCAAAACGTATGTTCTGAACGTCTGTGGCTGCAAAGTAACTCTTTGTGAAACAGAGGTAATACACTGCGTCAAGGATGTTGGTCTTGCCCACACCGTTGGCTCCTACCAGCGAGTTTATCTTTGGGGAGAAGTCAGCTTCCCATCCTTGAAAATTTTTGAAGTTTACTATGTGTAATTTGCTCAGATACATGATGACAAAAGTAGTGATTTTATGTGGTAGGTACACGTTTTTTTCTAACTTTACAAATAAAATCATTTTCATTAATAGTTAAAAAACAATAACATATATGTTTTATTTTATGTGAAACTTTTTTCTAAAAAATGAGGTCTTACATATAGAAATGGACAAAAAATAACTAAATAAATCATTAAGATGAGACAAAAATCAATAATCATTATTCTTGTGCTACTTGTACCTCTAACTATGGTATTTGGGCAGAGAAAAAGTCAAACTGCCAGTGCTGAAAATGACACCACGGTAGTTGTAACGCGGGTAGATACGGTGTATAAAAACGCTACCCAATATGCGCTTGATTCTTTGAAGTACGATGCCGAGCAGAGTCTTGAACGCATCAAAAATGAACGCTACAAAGACTCCATAGTGTACTCTTATATGAGTGCAGACCGTCTGTATATCCTTCAAATGAAAAAAGTGGATAGATATTACAGAACTACCGAGGAAGAACTGTTAAATGGACCATTGATACCAGTTTCTATGTTTGTGATAGGAATATTGGTTCTTATTTGGTTGCTACTTTTGGCGCGTGAACGTGGCAAACGTCGTGAGCATGAGTACCGCATGGCGCAGTTGGAAAAAGGATTGCAAGAAAAAATAATAGTCCGCGAGATAGAAAAAGTGGAAGTACCGGTAGAAAAACGCATTTATGTCCACCAAGATAAAGATAAAAACACAGTGGAGGAAAGTTCAATAGAACCACAAAAACCAGTGTATCAAAACCGTAGAGCTGAAAACTCTTTTTGGGATTACTTGCGCGTGGGTACTAAGTATCGCAAACGTGGCGTGTTACTTATCGCTTTTGGTGTAGTGGTAATGCTGTTTTTCCTTTCTATGGGCACAAATAGTCCATGGGGTCTTGGATTTATACTTGTTTTTATAGGTGTGGCATACTTGTATC
>JAQUTH010000042.1 GCA_028709885.1 Flavobacteriales bacterium | reverse complement strand
GAACGCGTTTACCAAGGTGAGTTGATAGCCATGACCGGAACTACCACATCCGACCCTGTGGTGCATTTTGAACTATGGATGAACGGTGTATCCATAGACCCTAATGACTACATTAATTTTGGCATGTAACATGACAAAATACTTTGCCAAACTCTTTGCTGCGTATATGCTTGGCAAAGAAAAAAAATACTACCAAAACCCCATAGACAGCCAAAAAGACGTCTTTACATATCTTTTGTCCCAAGGAAAAGACACCGTGTATGGCAAAGAACACGGCTTCTCACAGATAAACACATACTCACAGTATAAGGAAAAAGTACCAGTTATAACCTATGACGCACTTCGTCCGTATATAGACCGCATAATGGACGGTGAAAAAGATGTGCTTTTTGCTGGAAAACCAGAATATTTTGCCAAGACATCAGGCACCACATCGGGAGTGAAGTATATACCACTTACCGCCCAAGGACTTGCACATCAGATAAAAGCCACTCGTAATATGTTGCTGCGCTATATTTTAGCATCGGGAAATCTAGATTTTGTAGGGGGAAAGATGATATTTTTGCAGGGAAGCCCTGCTCTTGAAGAAAAACACGGCATAAAAACAGGACGCCTTTCGGGTATAGTGGCACATCACATACCTTCTTATTTGCAGTCCAACCGTTTACCTTCGTATAAAACCAACTGCATAGAGGACTGGGAAACAAAAGTAGAAGCCATTGTAGATGAAACCTCTGATAAGAATATGACATTAATATCTGGCATACCGTCATGGTTGCAGATGTATTTTGAACGTCTTATACAACGCAAAGGATGCTCAGTAGGCGATATGTTCCCTCACTTTTCTCTTATGGTAACAGGAGGCGTTAATTATGAACCATATCGAGCCAAATTTGAAAATCTTATAGGCAGAAAAATAGACATACTCCAAACGTACCCAGCCAGCGAGGGTTTCATAGCTGCCAGCGATAGTCAGGCAACAGATGACAGCCTACTATTGGAAGTACACGGAGGCATTTTTTACGAATTTATTCCAGCCGAAAAATACGGACAAAAAGACGCTCCACGCCTTAGTCTGGAAGATGTGGAGGTAGGAAAAAACTATGCCATAATACTCACCACAGACTCAGGACTTTGGGCTTATGCCATAGGAGACACTGTGATGTTTACATCTACTTCGCCATATAGACTGAAAGTAACTGGACGTGTAGCTCATTATACATCAGCTTTTGGAGAACACGTTATAGGAAAAGAAGTGGAACAGGCTCTTAACGATGCGTGCCAAAAGACGGGAGCGGTGGTAACAGAATTTACCGTTGCCCCTATGATAACACCCCCCGAAGGACTGCCTTATCACCAGTGGTATGTGGAATTTGAAAAAATGCCTGATATATACGCTTTTTCCGCAGAAATAGACCGCAGTATGTGCGAACAAAATGTGTACTACAAGGATTTGATAGACGGTAAAATACTCCGTCAGGTGGTGGTAACGCCAGTGGAAAAAGGAGCTTTTAACGCATACATGAAATCCGTAGGTCGTCTTGGAGGGCAGAATAAATTACCACGTCTGTCAAATGACAGAAAAATAGCAGAACAGTTGGAAAAATATACAATAACACTAAAACAATAAAACCACACTTACCATGAATGTATTAATATTAGGTTCGGGAGGACGAGAAAATGCTTTGGCATGGAAAATATCTCAAAGCCCACTTTGCACCAAACTATACATAGCCCCCGGAAATGCAGGAATGCGCACCTTGGGAGAAAACCTACCTATATCGGTAACAGATTTCCAAGCCATAAAAACGGTCGTGATAGAAAAGAAAATAGATTTTGTGGTAGTAGGACCAGAAGACCCATTGGTAGAAGGAGTGTATGACTTTTTCAAAAACACCCCAGAAATATCTAACGTGGCTGTTTTTGGACCTTCAAAAGAAGGAGCAAGACTGGAAGGTAGCAAAGAGTACGCCAAAGAATTTATGATGCGCCACCATATCCCAACAGCAGGGTACAAGAGCTTTACAGCAGAGAATATAGAACACGCCGATGCTTTTATAGATAGCCTGAAAGCACCTTATGTGCTAAAAGCGGACGGGCTGGCAGCAGGAAAAGGAGTCCTTATCCTACCTACGGCAGAAGATGCCAAACGCGAAATACGTGAGATGATATTGGGACAAAAATTTGGTATGGCAAGTACCAAAGTAGTGGTAGAGGAGTTCTTATCTGGTATAGAACTGTCTGTCTTTGCCATTACTGACGGCAAAAACTATAAACTACTGCCCACCGCCAAAGATTACAAACGCATAGGTGAAGGCGATACAGGACTTAACACAGGCGGTATGGGAGCTGTCTCACCAGTGCCATTTGCCGATGAAGCCTTCATGAAAAAAATAGAGGACACCATAGTGCGTCCAACAATAAACGGACTGTATGCCGACGGAATAGTTTACACAGGATTTGTCTTTTTTGGACTCATCAACGTGGAGGGTACGCCTAAGGTAATAGAATACAATGTCCGCATGGGAGATCCAGAAACAGAAGCCGTCATCCCTCGTGTGGAGAGCGACCTCTTAGAAGTCCTATACGCCGCCACGCAAGGAAATCTCAAAGAAACAGCCTTTAAGATAGACCAGCGCGCCACAGTAACTGTTGTTTTGGTCAGCGGAGGATACCCCGAAGCATACGAAAAAGGCAAGGTCATAACAGGTCTTGAAAATGTGGACCAAAACAGCATCGTTTTCCATTCAGGTACAAAAATATCTGAAAAAGGCGATATAGAAACCGCAGGCGGACGTGTGCTTTGCGTTACATCTTATGATAATGATTTTCGCAATGCTCTGAAAAAGAGTTATAAAAATATAGAAAACATACACTTTGAGGGAGTATATTGCCGTAAAGACATAGGACAAGACCTCATGAAATATTGAGACATTAACTATTACTTTTTATAAAAAGTTATTTTATGTAGATGAATAGTGGTATTTTTGTACCGAAAACGATAACTATAAAACCTGCTTTTCACGTTACAAGCACAAATTAAATAATTAACAACGAAAAGGAGTAAATCATGAATTACAATAATGTAAAAGCCATTCTTTCCAGTGCTACGTTCACCGGAGGGCTATTGTTTTTATCAGCGGTAGCGGCATTTGTTTGGGCTAATATCTCACCTGATACATACCACTGGGTATGGAGCGCGCCTCACACTATAAACATAGGTTCTCACATAGAGAAAATACTGGAAAATGGTGTAGAAGTAGAAAAAATGACATACTTTTTGTCATTTACCATAAAAAGCTGGGAACTGATAGTCAATGACCTACTGATGGCTGTCTTCTTTTTCAGCGTAGGAGTAGAGATAAAAAGAGAGTTTATAGCAGGAAAATTATCATCTTTCAACAAAGCAATACTGCCAGTAGCAGCAGCTCTGGGAGGAATGTTGGTACCAGCCATTACATACTTTATCTTTGATCATCAAGGATTGGCACAACGAGGTTGGGGTATACCAATGGCTACGGATATAGCATTTTCATTGGCGGTAATATCACTTTTGGTAAAACGTGTTCCACTATCACTCAAAGTGTTCCTTATGGCACTGGCAGTAGCAGATGACATAGGAGCTATCATAGTTATAGCATTCTTCTACACAGACCATTTGAACATTCAAGCCCTTTTGATAGGACTATTTGGAGTGGTATTTCTCTTTGCAGCCAACAAAGCACGCATACGCGGAAAAGGCTTTTACTACATAATAGGAGTAGTGCTGATATGGACACAATTCTTAGAGTCAGGCGTTCACGCAACATTGGCAGGACTTCTCACAGGATTTGCCTTCCCATGTAACGTAGGTCTTTCTCCAAAAGAATATGCAGAAAAAGCGCAGAAACTTATAGACAAACTTAAAAATGTCAAAACCGAAGAAGTAATAACTAAGGGTGTACCATCGGATGAAGTGGCTCACACATATTCAGAACTTAGAAAATTGGGCTCTGAGGCTGAAAACCCAATGCTTTCTGTGGAACATTCATTGGCTCCGTACATAGCACTGGTTATAATGCCAATATTTGCACTTGCCAATGCGGGAGTAACATTGGGCGAAGGCGGTCTTTTCCAAACTCTGGCTACTCCAGTGGCTATGGGTGTAGGTCTGGGGTTGCTTTTAGGAAAACCAGTGGGAATATTCCTTATGACATTTGTCTTTGTAAAACTGAAAATAGGTAAACTGCCAGAAGGTGTTAACTGGAAACAAATATTGGGTATGGGTATGATAGCTGGTATGGGATTTACCATGTCTATATTTGTAACAGGGTTGGCTTTCCGCACAGGTGATACATCTCTTATGGAAATAGCTAAACAATACACCGATGAGGCAAAAATGGGAATACTTATAGCGTCATTATTGGCTGCAATATTAGGCTATACGTTCCTTTTTGTATGTTCAAAATCAAAGAAAAAACATTAGAATATAGTGTGTGAAAAAGCGCCGCGTGCATAGCACGCGGCGCTTTTTCGTTTAAATGATGTATGTTTTATTCTATATCAAAATCAGGATTCCAGTTTTCAGGTTTTGCAGCGTGAACATTTTTATAAGCCTCACGTATTGCCATCAGAGTATCGGAATAACTAAGTCCAGGTTCTACAAAACCATATAGTCCAGCTTTTTTTTCTTTGAAATCTAAAAAAGCCATTCCTATTGGAACATTGGCACTGGATGCTATCTTGTAAAAACCAGATTTCCATGTGTTCACTCTTTTTCGTGTGCCTTCGGGAGCCAAAAGAATGGAAAGATTGTCGTTTTCTTTGAGCAGTGAAGCGGCGTATTCCACCAGATTACAACGCTGTGAACGGTCTACTCCTATTCCGCCCAACCATCTGAAAAACCAACCGAATAGTAAGTTCTTTGTGTAGTAATCCTTAATAAGAAAGCGTACAGGTATTTTTAGTTTCCATAGTGCTGCCAAGGCATATACCAAATCCCAGTTGCTGGTGTGAGGAGCGGCTACCAGTACGCAATGATTTTTTCTGTGGTCATCTGCATCCACGGATAGTTTCCAACCTATGCACCACATGACCAACGTGGCTATACTCTTTTTCATAAAGTGTGTGTTATCTTTGGACAAAGGTAGTAAATAAAAAAGCCATTTGCGAACAATATTCACAAATGGCTTTTTTTGTCTGTAAAACAGAGACGTTATTTTAAAAGAGCCTCTATTTTAGCTTTTAGGTCTGCTTTTGAAGCTACACCTACCTGTTTATCTACTAATTTTCCGTCTTTGAAGAACAAAATAGTAGGTATGTTGCGGATAGACTGAGCCGCAGAAATGCCAGGATTATCATCCACGTTTACTTTTCCGATGTTTACTTTGCCTTGGTATTCAGTGGCAAGTTCTTCAACGATAGGACCTACCATACGGCAAGGACCACACCATGGAGCCCAAAAATCTACAACGGCAGGTATGCCAGCAGAGATTATCTGCTCAAAATTTGAATCTGTTATTTCTTGTGCCATTTTAATTTGGTTTTTGCTTGAAACAATTAATATATTACTCAGTAAAGATACATAATCTATGGAAGAAAAAAGCTCCGAATGATTATTTTTTCGGAGCTTAGGATGTAAAAACTTTTAACTAATTAAAGTATAGAAAGTTTACTTTTTGAAAAATCTGTTGTATAGACCTTCAAAACCTTTTCCGTGGCGAGCCTCGTCTTTTGCCATTTCATGAACAGTGTCGTGAATAGCGTCAAGACCAAGTTCTTTGGCGCGTTTGGCTATGCGCATTTTATCTGCACAAGCACCACTTTCGGCAGCCATACGTTTTTCAAGGTTTGTTTTGGTATCCCAAACCATATCGCCTAAAAGCTCTGCAAATTTGGCAGCGTGTTCTGCTTCTTCCAATGCGTATCTTTTGAAAGCTTCAGCTATTTCTGGATAACCTTCGCGGTCTGCTTGACGGCTCATCGCCATATACATACCTACTTCTGTGCATTCACCTGTGCAGTGAGCATTGAGGTCTTTTTTCATCTCATCGTCAGTGTCTTTGGCAACGCCTATAACGTGTTCTGTGATGAATGAAAGGTTGTCATCTTCTACCAATTCTTTGAATTTGGAAGCTGGTACATGACATTGTGGGCATTTTTCTGGTGCAGAATCTCCTTCGTGAACGTAACCGCATACGGTGCAAATAAATTTCTTTGACATGATAGTGTTTTTTTATGTGTTTATAATTATTTGTTTTGTTTTACGTGGCAAAGATATGTCATAAGGTATGCCTTTTTACTCCGCAATCATAAAACTTTTGATTACGAGTATAGATAAAATCTATATAATCTGATTATCAATATATTATGTTTTAGCGTAAAAAGTTTAACACAAAATTTAATATATTGACAGTCCTATTAAGAATTATTTAATGCACTGTATGGGGTATTATCCAAAGTATATTGTGTAAATTTGCTCAAATATCTTAAAAATAATTGCTAAACCAATGAATAAAATTCATATTTTTGCACCTATGTTATCAAAATCGTATAAAATATTACCGTTATTGGCTCTAATGTCAGTATTTGCAGCATGCAAAAGCTCTTCCAACGTACTTAGAAACGGTACGCCTGAGGAAAAATTTGAGTATGCAAAAGGTATTTTTGCCAAGGAAGAATACTCCAAAACGGCCAAAATAATGGAACCGATATACACTCGTTTCCGCCAAACCGATAAAGCAGAGGAAGCAGACTGGATGGTTTCTTATTCCTACTACAAAATGGAAATGTATGAAATGGCATCTTTTCTGCTGAATAACTTTGCTCGTGAATATCCTTCCAGCCCAAATGCTGAGGATGCGGTGTATTTTTCGGCAGTGTCATCATACAAAATATCGCCAGCATATAATTTAGACCCTGAACATACTCAGAAGGCTATCACAGTGCTTCAACGTTACATAGATACTTACCCTGGTGGTAAATATCTTGCCGAGGCAGACAAAATGATACGTGAACTGAACGACAAATTGCAGAAAAAAGCCTATGAAGTAGCTTATAACTACTATCGCTTGGAAGATTACCAAGCGTGCATAGTGGCGTTCAATAACGTTCTGGATGAGACACCTTCTACTGTGTACCGTGAAAAGATAATGTACTACCGTCTAAAAGCGGCTTACACGTATGCAAAAAAGAGCATTGTAGATAAGCAAATGGGACGTTATACTGATGCTATGACATATTGCAAAGCATTTGAAAAATTTTTCCCAGAGAGCCAGTATAAAGAAGAAGTGGCAAAGATAGTGTCTGATATAACAGAAGATACAGAAAAATTATCACAAGCTATAAAAACTCTTGGCAAAGGAGATACTAATCTCAATGACAAGGAAGTGAAAAAAGAAGTGAAAAAAGAAAGCAAACAGAAAGCGAACAGCAAAAAATAAATTAATATGGATTACAAAAAATCAAATGCTCCTCTGTCCACCATCACCCGCAACATCAGTGATTTGGATGCTCCTACTGACAACATTTACGAAGCTATCATGATAATAGCCAAACGTGCTACTCAGGTAGGTGTGGACATCAAAAAGGAATTGGTGGAAAAACTGGACGAGTTTGCAGCAAATGCAGAAAACTTGGAAGAGGTATTTGAAAACAAAGAGCAGATAGAAGTATCTCGTTTCTATGAAAAACTCCCAAAGCCTACATCCATAGCCATACAGGAATGGATAGAAAACCGTATCTACTACCGCAATCCAGTAAAAGAAACTCAGGAAAATCCTGACTTTCAGGTAGAAAATAAAGAGGAGTAGAAAAACACAAAAAAGGTTGCATCTAACATAGAATATAAGTATATTTGCAACCGTTTTAAGCCCTATGGTGTAATGGTAGCACATCTGATTCTGGTTCAGCTTGCCTTGGTTCGAGTCCAGGTAGGGCTACAAAAAAGCGTGAAAAACTAAATTTTCACGCTTTTTTTATTTCCGTATTTTTCAGATATCTCTAAAACAACTCATCAAGACCTAAGTAAAACTGCGTCTGCCCTTTTATGTTTATGCCAATATCGGCACGAAAGTACATTCTCTGACCCTTAAACGGTTTTATCCTAAACCCACCACCAAAAGAAGCCTTGTCCATTTTCAATGCCTTGATAACGTCTGGTCCAACACCACCACATGATGCAAAACAAGCAACGCCAAATCGTCCGAAATAGTGTCTATATTCAATTTGAGTAGACATAAGGTTACGGTCTATATATCTTTTTGTGGAGTAGCCTCGGGTATGCACTCCGTTTGAAACGCCTTGCATATCTTGAAAAGGAACCTCACCGAAAGATATTTGCGAGTACCAGTTAAGTGCCAGTACAGAGTTTTTTCCTAATGACCAGTAATAGCGTATATCAAAAACGTAACGCGTGAAATTTTCTGAACTTCCGAATACTTTTGCATTGAAATATGCGTCTGCCTGTATGTAAACGCCTTTCAGAGGTACAAACTGGTAGTCTCTGGTGTCGTACATATAATGTGCTGAAAGACCTGATATTTTTCCACCAGTGCTACCTGTTATGTCGCCTTTTGAGAGCTGTCCGTCTGGGTTAATATCTGAAATGCCATTATCATAATAATGAGCTCCCACGCCTACATAAGAATGGTGAAGAAAATGCCAATATATGAATATCTGCGTTATAAAATTATTTTTATTATAGCTTTCTTCCATGTCATCAGTGGTGTCAGGTCCTATGCCCCAAAAAGAACTGGGGTAGTGTCCCACGCCGAAGTGTCCACGGATGAGGAGTTTGTCTTGCTTGAAATATAGTTCAGGGCGTATAGCAAGACTGAAACTGCCTTTGAATGTAAAGTTAAACGATGCGTCTATGAATGATTGACGCGGTTTATTGCCATTTGGTAAACGATTGTAATTGTTTATGTAAATACGTCCGGTGCCTCCAAGTCCTATTCCTTCTGATTCAGAATATGATATTTCTGGTATGGCTAAAAATGATACTTTTCTGTGTTTTGAGGTATCCTGAGCAAAAAAACGACTGGTTGATTCTATGAAGTTCATAAATTTACTAGTCTTTTTTATCTCTGTTGTATCCACTGAAGGGACTATTATGGTGTCGCTTTCAGGTGGTGTGAAGCGGAAAAAAACAGTATCGCCAAGTTCATTTATAAGGTATTCTTTTTTGCTTTTAAAGAAAAAAGAGTCTTTTTCAGAAGGTGAGGATTTAACATTATTTAATTCTTTTCCCATCTTGGCATAGTGATTCAATGTGTCCTTTGCCGTGGATGCCATGGCAGAAAATGACACTGAAAAAAATGTGAATAAAATAGAGAATATGAGTATATTGCGCACTGTTTATTGCTTATTTTGTTTAGTAAAAAGGCTATACTTTTATAGAGTTTTTGCCAATGCTAAGATAGACAAAGTTGTGGAAATAAACGAAGTAAAAATGTTAATCGTTGAGTTAAGGGTGTTAAGACCATTAGCGTCCACTCCCCATGACTTCTGTTTTAGCGGGCTAATGTATATAACGTCATGTGGCATGATATAATAAACAGGCGAAGAGATGACGTTTTTATTGGTAATATCCACGGTATATACCTTGACACCGTTTCCATCTCCACGGATGACGTACACCTGCATTCTGTTTCCAACAGAGCGTATGTCTCCTGCCATAGCAAGAGCTTCAAATATGGTAAGTCTGCCCGTTGTGGAGGTATAGACGGCAGAATTTATCTCTCCAAGTGTTGAAAAAGTAATACCTCCCATTTCTGCCGTTATTATCACATCTGAATGGGCAAAAGTACTATCTACACGCTTTTGAAGTGTGTCCTGCACTTCTTTTAGTGTCATTCCGCTTATTTTCATATAGCCAAAAGGTGGAAAGAGTATTTCTCCATCTGAGTTTACGTTATAACCTTGTGCGTATCGGGTAGAGGCGGTAGTGTCCATAAATGGTATGATGCCTTCACGTGCCATGCTGTCTAATGCGTTTACATCTGCTGATAACACGTTGATAGTGAGTATGTCCCCTTTTTGTATATGGTATTCAGATGCTGTGGCTGGTAGGTATTCACTGGTCAGGCTGATGGGTCCTTTGTTTTGCAAATATGATAGTTTTTTTACAGATATGCAGGAATACATACCTGTGGATGCACATATTAGCAATATGATGACTTTTTTTACCATGGATAAAATTTAGTCATTTTTCAAACTCTTTTTATTTTCGGCAGGTTAATTTTTTAGGGCGTAGAATAGGATTTTATTTCTTTTTTGATTATATTTGAGAACAGTGAAATGAAGAAAGATTAAAATGAAGAAAAAATGAGCAATAAAAAAACAACAGAAAATACTTCCTCTGTTTTGGAAGTAAATGTAAAAGAATCACTTGAAAGCCTGCGAGAATTATCAGCAGGAATAGGCACATTTAATGATAATCTAAGTGAAAGCGTCAGGGTAATATCGTCTGTTATACAGTCCAGTTCGGATTTGGCACACAGTGTGAGTGATGTGTATTCGGCATTCAATGCGGCTAAAATATTATCTACGGCATCAAAAAGTGGAGCGTCTTCGTCAGACGGGTTGGACGTAGATAAAATAGAGGGCATAGCAACAGGAGCTACCGGTGTGGCTGGTGCAGCTGTTGCTGGTGCTTCGGCGAGTGTTGGTTCGGTGTTTGCTGGGGTAACGGCTGGTGTGGGTGCTGGTCTTAGTATCATAGGTACTATTACTGGTATTTTTACCAAAAGGGCAGAGGAGGAGAAAAAATATTACCGTGAGATAAACAAGGCTCTCAATGCTCAGGTTACGGCAGAGGTGGAGCTTAGTATTGCCACTGCCAACCGTTTGGCTGATGAACAGGCTATCACGCGTGAGAAATACCGTCAGATAGATGCTTCGGCTCAAAAGGTGTCTTCTCAGCGCAGTACCGTGGAGAGTGATATAGAGGGCGCTCTCTCTGGTGCGGTGGATAAACTAAATGGAGATTATAGTAAGGCTTACAAGCGCACGGAGCAGGATTATTACGATGCTCTTTTGGCTTTGAAAAACAATTCTTCGGATTTAGATTGGCTAAAAACGGTAGGTGAAAATCCTCTGATGGCTTCCAGTAATGAGCATTATGACCAGTACAAGGCTTACTACAACCGTCTTTTGGCCTTGGCTCAGGCTGAAAAAGACTGGGCTGAGCAGCAGAAGCAGTTGGTGGATGATATTATTGGTTCTTCGGCAGATGATTTGGCTCAGTCTTGGGTTGAGGCTTTTCAGAAGGGCGAGGAGGCTACTTGGGATTTTGCCCAAAATTTCAAGGATGTGATGCGTCAGGCTGTTATAAATGGTTTTTCGGATGCGGTTATTTTGGCTCAGATAGAGCCTATTTTTACGGCTTTTCAGAAAAAGATTGCTTCGTATCTTTCTGGTGAGATAGATTTGGAGGATGTGGTTACTCCTGAATTAGAGGCGCAGATAACTTCTACGGCTGATAAGATAAAAGAGCTTTCTCCTGAACTGACTAAGATACTGGAAAAACTGGGACTGGATGTGGATGCTTCGTCTTCAAATACTCTTTCGGGGGCGGTAAAGGGTGTGAGTGAGGATACTGCTTCATTGGTGGCGGGGCAGATGAATGCTATTCGTAGTAATCAGGTAAAGGGTTTTGAGATTTTTTCGCAGAGTCTTTTGGTGCTTAACAAGATAGAGTCTAATACTTATTATTGTCGCTATTTGGAGAGTATTGATAGGAAGGTTTCGTCGCTTTCGGCTTCTTCCCTTAGGGCTCAGGGTTTGTGAGCAGCAGCAACAACAAAGGCTCGCCTACGGCGAGCCTTTGTTGGTTTTTGGACGTTACTTAGTATGTGTGTTCGTCTTCTTTTATGTTTTGTTTGTCTATGGGTGTGTGGTCCATTTTTCTCCACACGTACACTATGTAACCTAACACAAACGGTACTAAAATAGATACATAACTCATTACCACCAGCGTGTATCTACCGGATGAGCTGTTTTCTATGGTCAGCCCGTTTTGTATCCACTGTCCTATGGCTGGATAGTAAACGGTGTTGTTAAGTCCTGTGATTAAAAAAAGAGACATTACCGTCAGCACTGTGCCTGCTCCGGCAAAGAATATTCCTTTTTTACTCTTTGTAAAACCTCCTAAAATAATGCCTTGCAATACCGATAACACGCCCACAACGAGCATAATGCCCACTATTGGCATTTGTAGTAGGTTGAGTAGGTATTTCTGTGGAACAGTTGTTATATAGCCATCTGCACTGTACTCGTATCCATAGCGCACCATTATGTTGATGAGGAAGAATAGGAAAAAGAGCAGGAAAAACGGCATTTCTTGACGTATTATTTTGGCACAGTGAGTACTTATTTCCTCACTCTCTATTCTGTTTTTAAGGTACATAGCTCCTAATAGACGAGATAGTAGTAAAACGGCAGCTCCTAAGGATAGGTTTATAAATGTGGTGTAAAGGCTTAGGTCAAAGGCTAATTCCAATCCACCGAATGCTCCCATCCATGTAGGATTGACAAGTCCGCTTTGTGGGTTTATATCTATTGCAAAGGGGCTTCCTGTAAAAAATGTGGCTACCGCTGTTCCTAACAGTAGCGTTGCTCCAAATCCGTTTACCATTAAAAATGTTTCATATGTGGTATGTCCCAGTAGGTTATGGGCTTTGGTGCGAAATTCGTATGCTACTGCTTGTAGTACGAAGCACATCAGTATGAGTATCCATACCCAGTATGCTCCTCCGAAGCTGGTGGCGTAGAATAGTGGAAAGGATGCAAAGAATGCTCCGCCAAAGGTTACAAGAGTGGTGAAGGTAAGCTCCCATTTGTGTCCCAAGGCGTTTATTATCATGGTGCGTTCTATTTCTGTCTTTCCTGCTTGGTACAGCAGTGTTTGTCCGCCTTGTACAAAGAGTAAAAATACCAATATTCCGCCCAAGAGAGATATTATGACCCACCAGTATTCTTGGAGAGCCAATGTTGTCATTTGTTCAAACATGATGGTAGCAGTTTAGTTTATTCCTTTTTTAATTTGTGTTGTCATGATGCGTATTTCAGCTATCAGTAGCACTGTAAATGTGAGTGCAAATATCCAGAAAGTGGTCTGTACCGCAGCTGTACTCACTTGTGATACTGCCGATACGGTAGGCATGAGGTCTTGTATTACCCATGGCTGTCGTCCTACTTCGGCTACTATCCAGCCTGACATAGAGCATACATACACCAGTGGTATTGACAGTAGTGCCACCCAATAAAACCAACGTTTGTTGTCCAGTTTTTTCTTTACGCTCAGGTATATTCCCACTATAAATACCGCTGTAAACAGTATTCCCAATGCTATCATTATTCTGAACGTGTAGAAAATAAGAGGTACCGGTGGTATGAGCATTTGGGCGTTTTTCTGCATTATGCTCATATCATCTGAATAATAGTACCCATATCCAAAGTATGAAAAATAGTCTTTTTTCCACTGTGGGTCATAAAATTTTTTGAGTGCTATCTCATATCCTAATGAACCTTTTTCTGCATTTTTGAGGTCTGAAAGAGCTATTTGGGCTTCACGTCCGCGTTTCATTTTTTCATATACAGAAAGGATGCCTTCTTGCTCGTTGCCTTCAATGAGGTCTTTTATTCCCGGGACAAAAGTGTCTGTTTTTCCGTCTGCCAAAAAAGATAACATGGATGGAACAGCTATTCCTGTGGTTTTTATACTGTCGTAGCCTACTTTTTTGTCCTCAGATACATAGCCGAGAATAGTCAGTGGTGCGTTTCTTTCTCCTGATACAAGAGCCTCGGCAGCGGCTAATTTCATGGGCTATATTTGGAAAAT
>JAQUTH010000161.1 GCA_028709885.1 Flavobacteriales bacterium | reverse complement strand
TTCTTCGCCATTTTCCTCATCGTGATGATGCCCATGACCGCCACAGCAGTGATGTTCTTCTCCATTTTCCTCATCGTGATGATGCCCGTGTCCACCACAGCAATTATGCTCTTCTATTTGCCCGGTGGCATATACAAAGATGTCAGCTCCGTTTACAGATTGCATTCCGTCTTCTTGTTTTATGGCTGCGCGGACTTGTGGGTCTATTGCATTCATTGGTATAAGAAGAATTTTACCGTTCAGATTTACTGGTTCCATATCGTTTTTTTTAATTTTCTACTAAGATAAGTACTATATGGCAAAGGTAATACATATTTTCTACTATTTTGGGCTTAAAAAATCTTCATATTTATGTAAATTTGCAAATTATTACCACAGAAAGATAAAAAATATAAATATGGAGTACAATCACCGCCAAATAGAACAAAAATGGCAAAAATATTGGGCAGAAAATAAAACTTACGCTGCCGAGGAAAACAGCACATTACCAAAATACTACGTTTTGGATATGTTCCCTTATCCATCGGGAGCGGGATTGCACGTGGGACACCCTCTTGGGTATATCGCATCGGATATATACGCGCGCTACCGTCGTCATTGCGGATATAACGTGTTGCACCCAATGGGTTATGACGCTTTTGGACTACCAGCAGAACAGTATGCCATACAGACAGGTCAGCACCCAGCCATAACCACAGAAAACAACATAGCACGTTACCGCAGTCAGTTGGACAAGATAGGTCTTTCTTTTGACTGGGGACGTGAGGTACGCACTTGCCAAAGTGATTACTACCGCTGGACTCAGTGGATATTTATACAGTTGTACAATAGCTATTATGACAACGCCAAAAACAAAGCCTGCCATATTTCAGAGCTTGTTTCAGCATTTGAAAAAAACGGAAATGAAACCGTAAAAGCAGCTTGCGATGATGATACTCCTTATTTCTCTGCCGCACAGTGGAACGCTTTTTCAGGGAAAGAAAAAGAAGACGTTTTGGCAAAATACCGCCTCACTTACCTTAGTGAAACGGAAGTAAACTGGTGCCCAGGACTCGGCACCGTTCTTGCCAACGATGAGATAAAAGACGGATTGTCTGAGCGTGGAGGTTTCCCTGTGGAGCGCAAAAAAATGCTTCAATGGAGTATGCGTATAACAGCTTACGCACAACGTCTTATAGATGGACTGGACACCATAGACTGGGCAGATAGCATAAAAGAATCACAACGTTACTGGATAGGACGTAGCGAAGGAGCATCTGTGTGGTTTACAGTGGATGGTACAGATAAAAAATTTGAAATATTCACCACTCGCCCTGACACCATATTTGGTATAACGTTTATGACTCTTGCACCAGAACACCCACTGGTAATGGAAATAACCACACCAGAGCAGAAAAAAGAAGTAGAAGAGTACATTCACGCCACCGCCATGCGCAGTGAACGCGAACGAATGGCAGACATAGGACGAATAAGTGGAGCATTTACCGGAGCATATGCCCTACATCCATTTACCGGAGACAAGATACCAGTATATATAGGAGATTACGTCTTGGCAGGATATGGCACAGGAGCAGTCATGGCAGTACCAGCAGGAGATACCAGAGACTACGCATTTGCAAAACATTTCAATATTCCTATAAAACCGATATTGGAAGGCAAAGACATATCAAAAGAGGCTTACACAGCCAAAGACGGCACATATATTCATGACTTTATAGCGGGGGCAGACTACGCCACTGCTGTTGGTCGTGTAATAGATAAATTGGAACAAATGCGCTGTGGACGCGGTAAGATACAGTACCGCCTGCGCGATGCCGTTTTTTCTCGTCAGCGTTACTGGGGAGAGCCATTCCCTGTGTACTACAAGGACGGAATGCCATATATGTTGGATGAAAAAGAACTGCCTGTTCTTTTGCCAGAAGTAGATAAATATTTGCCAACAGAAACAGGCGAACCACCGCTGGGACACGCCAAAAACTGGGTGTCCAAAGATGGTTACCCTATGGAACTGAATACTATGCCTGGTTGGGCGGGGTCTTCGTGGTATTTCTTGCGCTATATGGACCCTCATAATACATCAGAGTTTGCCAGCGAGAAAGCTCTTGAATATTGGCGAGATGTGGACCTTTACATCGGAGGTTCAGAACACGCCACAGGACACCTTTTGTATTCTCGTTTTTGGCACAAATTCCTTCACGATATGGGCTATGTACCTACCGAAGAGCCATTTAAAAAACTGATAAACCAAGGCATGATACTGGGAACATCGGCATTTGTGTACCGAGTAAACGGGACCAACACCTTTGTTTCAGCAGGTAAAAAAGACCAATATCAGACAACTGCTCTCCATGCAGATGTGTCATTGGTGCAAAATAATGTTCTGGATACCGAAGGTTTCAAAAAATGGCGTCCTGAGTATGCCACAGCAGAATTTATATTGGAAGATGACGGACGTTACCTTTGCGGTAGCGAAGTGGAGAAAATGTCTAAATCTAAATTCAATGTAGTAAACCCTGATGATATAGTAGAGAGTTACGGAGCAGATACATTGCGTTTATACGAGATGTTCTTAGGACCTTTGGAACAGTCTAAACCATGGAAAACCGAAGGCATCAACGGAGTGTCTGGCTTCTTGAAAAAGATGTGGCGTATGTATTTTGATAAAGACGGAAATATGTGCGTTACCGACGAAACTCCTACCAAAGAGGAGATGAAAACTCTTCATCGTACTATCAAAAAAGTAACCGAAGATATAGAGCATTTTTCTTATAACACATCGGTATCTGCCTTTATGATAGCGGTAAATGAACTCAAAGACTGCCACAAACGTGCTGTTTTGGAGCCATTGGCAGTGCTTATTTCTCCGTTTGCACCTCATATAGCAGAGGAACTATGGTCTCAACTGGGACACCAATGTAGTGTGGCGCGTGTGTCATATCCTACTTTTGATGATAAATATTTGATAGAGACTACTTTTGAATACCCTGTTATGGTGCGTGGTAAACTTCGCTTCAAGGCTTAGT
>JAQUTH010000160.1 GCA_028709885.1 Flavobacteriales bacterium | reverse complement strand
TATTCCGTCTATTGCTCCCCCTGTCATGCAGGTAGTTGTGGTATAACGTTCAATAGAAGTATCCCCCTGTGGTTCGCTATACGCCAACTGCGGTAATGCCGATGTAAACTGGTGCATAGCATTGAGTCTGAGCTGTAATCCTGGGCTTATATTACCGCAAGTATACGCTCCATTTTCATCCACAAAATCATAAGTAATACACGTACCAGCATCTATGACTAACACTTTTTCATTTGGATATGCCAATGCTGTACCTCCTATGGTTGCCAAACGGTCTACTCCTGTCTCAGAAGAAAGCACATCTGTATTTGATATTCCAAGGGGAGTGTTTATAGATAACTTTAACATCTTTTTACAAAGAATTAATCTATCCCACGCCACCACTGGTCCTACCGAACACACCAAAACGCTGTTTACAGTGTTGTTTTTGCAAAAAATTTTAAGCGTATCGGCTATATCAGCATACCTTATCACCAACGTATTTATTATGGTGTCGTTATCACACACACCTATTTTTACTTTCGTGTTGCCGGCATCTATTACTAAGTCCACGTTTTATCATTTTGTTTCAGTGGGCAAATATACGCACTATCATTGTGTTTTACACTTTTTTTTGGCAAATGTTTATCTTAAAAGCTCTTTGGTGAGCAAAAAAAGCGTCGCCCCTTTCGGGGCGACGCTTCTATATTGATGCGTAAAATTATCTTATAGGGCATTTACCATCGCGGCACTGAGCATCTGTAACGGCAACATACACCATATTAAGTATCTCCTCCGTTGAAGCACCGGTGTACACCAAATGCGCTGCTTTTTCCAGTCCCAAAACTATTGGACCGACAGAAACGTTCTTGCCATCGGTAGCTTTTAGCAATTTATATGAAAGATTGGCTGTGTCTTTATTTGGAAAAATGAGCACATTGGCACCTTCTTTTCCTGCAAGACGAGAAAATGGAAAACGCTCACTGAGCATATTGTCATCCAAAGCAAAGTCAGGTTGAAGTTCTCCGTCAATGACCATATCAGGATAGTTATCGTGCATATACTGTGCCACTTGACTCATCTTGGTAGCATCTTTTGTAGGACGGCTGCCAAAGTCTGAGTTCGCCACCAAAGCTATCTTTGGTTCCATACCGAATGTGCGCACCAATTCCGAAGTTTGGAGAACTATCTTTTCCAGTGTGGAAGCATCAGGGTCTGCATTTACAGATGTGTCTGCCAAAAAGATAGGACCACGCGGAGTGTTCACTATATTAGCCGTAGCCATGATACCCACCTGAGGGTCTATGCCAATGACTGCTTTTAGAGGTTCAGTAGCTGTGGAAAGATTTTTGGAATATCCGTTTATCATGGCATCTGCCAGTCCTTCATGCAACATCATAGCACCGAAGAAATCTCTGCGTTCCATCATGCGTCGTGCATCATAAAGGGTGATACCGTTTCTCTGGTGCTCTTTCCAGTATATTTCTGAGTACTGCTCTACCAAATGACGGTTTTCTGCACTGCGGGTATCTATTATCTCCACATCCATACTCATGTCATTATCTTTCATCAGCTTTTTGAGCTGTTCCACATTACCCAAAAGGATAGGTATAGCCGCTCCTTCTTCATTTGCTATATAAGCTGCACGGAGAACATTGATACGGTCTGCCTCTGGGAAAATGACTTTCTTAGGAGAAATGGTAGCGCGGTTTTGGAGCAGACGCATAAGTTTTGGTTGATTGCTCATACGTTCTTCCAGTTCCTCATCGTATTTTTTCCAGTCTGTGATAGGCGCACCTGCCACACCTGAGTCCATAGCGGCTTTGGCTACCGCTGGGGCTACCGCTGTGATAAGACGTATGTCAAAAGGTTTTGGTATGATGTACTCACGTCCGAAGGTCAGCCCTTTGCTGTTATAAGCCATAAGGACTTGTTCAGGGATAGGTTTACGGGTGAGGTCTGCTATGGCATGAACGGCAGCTATTTTCATAGCTTCGTTTATCTTGGTGGCACGCACGTCCAATGCTCCACGGAAAATATAAGGAAAACCCAAAACATTATTTATTTGGTTAGGGGTATCGGAGCGTCCTGTTGCCATTATAAGGTCTTTGCGAGTAGCCATGGCGAGGTTATAGTCTATCTCTGGTGTAGGGTTTGCCAGTGCAAATACCACTGGGTCTTTTGCCATAGAAAGCAGCATCTCTGGTGTGAGGACATTTCCTTTGGATAGCCCCACAAATACGTCCGCTCCTTTGATAGCTTCTTCCAATGTATTGAGAGGGGTATCGCGTACAAAGTCAAGTTTTTCTGCTGTAAGTCCTGTGCGGCGAGTGTTTATGACACCTTTGCTATCGCACATGATTATGTTCTCTGGACGTACTCCCAATGAACGGTATATCTTACTGCAAGATATAGCTGCTGCTCCTGCTCCGTTTACCACCAGACGTACCTTGTCTATCTTTTTGCCTACTATTTCTACCGCGTTGATAAGGGCAGCGCCAGATATGACTGCTGTACCGTGTTGGTCATCGTGCATACATGGAATATTGAGCTCTTCCACCAATCGGCGTTCTATTTCAAATGCCTCTGGTGCTTTGATGTCTTCAAGGTTGATACCTCCGAATGTAGGTGCTATGGCTTTGACTGTTTGGACAAATTTATCTACATCTGTTTCATCTACTTCTATGTCAAAGACATCTATATCGGCAAATATTTTGAAAAGGAGTCCTTTTCCCTCCATCACTGGTTTGCCTGCCAATGCGCCTATGTTTCCAAGACCTAAAACGGCTGTACCATTGGAGATAACAGCTACCAGATTTCCTTTGTCTGTGTACTTATAGGCATCGGCTGGGTTCTTTTCTATTTCAAGGCATGGTTCTGCCACACCGGGTGAGTATGCCAAGGCAAGGTCTCGCTGAGTGCTGTGAGGTTTGGTAGGTACTACCTGTATTTTTCCGGGGCGTCCACTGCTGTGATATAGCAGTGCATCTTCTTTTTTGCTCAGTTTAACACACTTTTTTAGATATTTACAAATGTAACAATACCGATGTTATTTTTACGTTTTTT
>JAQUTH010000159.1 GCA_028709885.1 Flavobacteriales bacterium | reverse complement strand
TTACATCGCAAGGAGAGTCAAAAGTGTACCGCACTACTACTAAATATAGCGATACAGACTACCGTGAAAAGGGAGTATCCAAGGTGGAGAAAAAAGAAAACAAAACACCTGATACAGACGCTCAAAGCGAAGAATAGATGAGTCAGGCTGAGGATATATTGCTTATTTCACAGGTAAACCTATTGGGAAGTAGGCGCGCATTTGACACTTTGGTGCGAAAATACCAAGGTTCGGTGCGTCGCCTTCTGATGGGGCTTACCGCAGGCGATAAAGACCTCACGGATGACATAGCTCAGGACACTTTTATCAAGGCATGGATGTATATAGGTTCGTTCCGTGCTACTTCCAAGTTTCAAACGTGGCTTTTTTCCATAGCTTACAACGTTTTTTATGACTATGTGGAGTTGGCAAAAAAACATGCTCATGAAGATATTTCCGAAGGGGAATATTACATCACAAGCACTGAAAGTGTTGACAATGTGGAAAAAAATACAGACCTTTACCGGGCATTAGAGAGTATTCGTCCTGAGGAACGCACAGCAATAGTTCTCTTTTATATAGAAGGAGAAAAGCAGGAACATATAGCCAAGATAATGGGAGTTCCTCTTTCTACTGTAAAGACATATATTTTCCGAGGAAAAGAACATTTGGCTCGCCTTTTAAAAAAATAACAAGATGAAAAAAGAAGATAAATACACACCAGATGCCATGGATACCCAGCTTTCTGAGCTTTTTTCTCCACTGAAAGAGGAGATAACCAACGCTGTGGAAAGTGATGCCGATGCTTTTTCAGACAACGTGATGAGCGAAATACCACGCCGAGATATATCTCTGTGTGTGGTTTCTATGGCTACTTTGGCAGGAGTGGTAGTGGTGTATCTTGTTATGGGGTATCAGGCTACACTTGCTTTTTATTACTCTTTTATGGATTTTTTCACCAGTATAGGCACTATGGAAATGCCGACAGCATCATCGGCTTTGAGTGTGCTTGCGGTGGTGGTAACATTGGGTGTTATAGGTTATGCCTTGCTCAATACAGATGATTACCAGACGTATAATGATAAATATTAAATATCTAAATATATATTTAAAATGAAAAACTCGCCCTTTCGGGCGAGTTTTTTTGGTATATAGTTGTTATAAAACTCTTTCTATCACCACAGCCGAAGCTCCACCTCCGCCATTGCAAACGGCAGCACAGCCGAAGTGAGCGTTTTTGCGCGATAGGACAGTCATCAGAGTAACTAATATCCGCGCACCCGAAGAACCCAACGGATGCCCCAGAGAAACACCGCCTCCGTATATATTTACGTGGTCTTTGTCTATGTCCAAAAGGCGAGTATTTACTATTCCTACCACAGAAAAAGCCTCGTTTATTTCCCAATAATCAACGTCTTTTACGTCCATATCGGCACGTGAAAGGGCTTTTTTTGCAGCCAAGGTAGGCGATGTTGGAAAGTCTTTCGGCTCTTGTGAAGCGTCTGCGTATGATATTATGCGCGCCAATGGTTTTATGTTCAGCTCTTTTGCTTTTTCCTCAGACATAAGAATAAGAGCGGCTGCTCCGTCATTTATGGTAGAAGCGTTGGCTGCGGTTATGGTTCCGTCTTTTTTGAAGGCTGCACGAAGAAGAGGTATCTTGTCAAGTTTGGCGTGTTTGTATTCTTCGTCCTCACTCATTATGGAGACGTTTCCTTTGCGGTCTTTTACTTCCACAGGTACTATTTCGTTATCAAAAGCACCTTTGCTCCATGCTTTGGCACTGCGGGTGTAACTCTCTATGGCAAAGGCATCTTGCTCTTCACGGGTAATGCCATGAGCCTCAGCACATGCTTCTCCGCACAGTCCCATATGTTCATTGGAATACACATCTGTGAGTCCGTCGTAGAGCATACCGTCCACCAGAGTAACATTGCCGTATTTTTGTCCTGAGCGTCCGGTTGGCAGGTAGTGAGGTACCATTGACATATTTTCCATACCGCCTACTACTACTATTTCGTTGTCGCCCAATTCTATGCTGGCAGCACCTAACATCAAGGCTTTCATGCCAGAAGCGCACACTTTGTTTATTGTGGTGCATGGTACAGAAGATAATAAACCAGCTCCCAATGCGGCTTGTTTGGCAGGGGACTGACCAAGACCAGCTGTCAAGACACAGCCCATGAATACCTCATCTACATCGTTTTTGGATATTGTTGTACGCTCAAAAGCACCTTCTATGGCTATTGAACCAAGGGTTGTTGCTGGTATGTCTTTCAGCGTCCCGCAAAAACTGCCTATCGGAGTACGGGCGGTAGCTACTATAACTGCTTGGCGACGTTTGGTCATCATAATCTTTTAAAATGAGGATTTTTTATTTAGGGCGCAATTTAGCCAAAAAAAACCATAAAAATAGACATGAAATAGATTTTATAGCTTATTTTTACACTTTATTATATAAATGATTCCGCAAAAGGGACTTTTTTATGGAAACAGAAAAAAATAATGTCAAAGGTTTAAGACAGAGTATGTTATCTATCCTAAGATATGATGACTCTTTGGTATTCAAGGTGCTGATGTTCTTAGCATCCGCTTTTTTGGTGGTGGCTGTTATGCCTGAAAACTATTCTTTTAAGTATGATTTTAACAAAGGACAGGTGTGGAAATATGAGGATTTGATGGCTCCTTTTGATTTTACTTTGGTAAAAACAGCAGACCAACTGCGTGAAGAAAAAGACATCATCCGCACATCAAACCGTCTGTATTTTCGTTATTCAGATACTATAAATACCGCTGTTATTGCCCGTTATGATGCCAATACCGAAACTGCTTTTCCAGAAGAGGAAGACCAAAATGCGGTAAAGAGAGCTATAAATATAGGAAGGGATGCGCTTTCTCATGCTATGGGAAGGGGCGTTGTTACCGAAGCGTCATCATCGGTGGTGCGTTCCAAAAATGAAATAGTGTCTCTGGTGTATGGGGCAGATGAAAAGGAAGTCATTTTTTCTGAGCTTTTTTCGGTAAAGCAAGCTATGGATTACGTTTCAAAACGTCTGCACAATGCTGG
>JAQUTH010000041.1 GCA_028709885.1 Flavobacteriales bacterium | reverse complement strand
CGAATGAGGATTTCAAGAAAATAACATCTATCATAACCGCTACCGAAGAACGCGCTAACCTACAGCCCATGACTTGATAGCGCAGCTTAAAACACCTGGCATTTTTATAGTGGAAAAAGTGCCTGAGTACGCCAAAGAATACTTGTCTGATTTTTTCAAGGACAAAATACTACCTCAGCTATACATTTCTCTACTGAAAGAAAAAAACGATTTCCCGACAATAGAAGACAACATCATTCATCTTATGTGCATACTAAGGCTCAAAAACGGGAAAAAAACGTATGCCATTATCACCCTGCCAAAGAAAATATCTCGCTGGGTGGTACTTCCTAAAAAAGACGATACCACGCACATCATGTTTATAGAAGATGTGGTAAAACATTTTCTGCCTTATATTTTTGCCCACATGGAAATAGTAAAAGCAGAAGCACACGCATTTAAGATATCACGAGATTGTGAACTGGATATAGATGATTTTGACGTATCGCGTAGCATAGTGGAAAAAGTAGCGCGCAGTCTTGCCAAAAGAGGAAACGGACACACCGTACACATGACTCACGAATGTTCCATGCCCGCTTCGGCTGTGAAATACATAAGCCACAGACTCTCTCTTACTGATGTGGACGGCATTTCAAAATGTACTCACCATCTGTCTTTAAGAGATTTTACTTCATTTCCTTTTTCTTTGGGAAGAAAAGAAGATTTTTACGCGCCATACACGCCTATACCGCTTTTTTCAGTAGATGAGGAAAAAGACATCCGCAGTCAAATACAGAAAAAAGACCGTCTGCTCTACTGCCCGTACAATAGTTACAGAGCGGTATTGGCTTTGTTACGTCAAGCAGCGTCAGACCCTCAGGTAACACGTATTCGCATCACGTTGTACCGTTTGGCAGATGACTCCCAAGTGATAACAGCCCTTAAAAATGCAGCGCGTAGCGGCAAACAAGTATGGGCTCAGATAGAACTTCGCGCTCGTTTTGATGAAATGGCAAACCTTCACTGGGCTGAGGACATGAAAAACGAAGGAGTACGCCTTACTTATGGTGTGGAAGGTCTGAAAGTACACGCCAAAATGTGCGTTATAGACCGCATAGGCGATGACGGACAACGTGAGAGTTACGGTTTTGTATCCACTGGCAATTTCAACGAATCTACCTCCCGTCTTTACACTGACTACATACTTTTCACATCTCACAGCGGTATAATGAAAGATATGGCAGACGTTTTTGATTTTATGAGTAAAAGTTACCGTCCAAAAAACTACTCGCATCTTTTGGTATCTCCTACTTATATGCGAAAAAAACTCTACAAACTAATAGACGGGGAGGTAAAAGCAGTAGAAAAAGGACAGGAAGGACTCATACGCCTACGGGTGAACAGCATGACAGACACCGGACTGATAGAAAAACTACACTACGCTGCCACAAAAGGCGTAAAAGTGCAAGCCGTAGTTCGTGGGGCGTGTAGTATGGTGCCTTGCCTTGATGCACCCAATATCCGCATTATTTCCATTGTAGACCGTTTTTTGGAACACCAGCGTGTGTACGCTTTTGGTACATCTTCCGATGCAAAAGTGTATATTTCTTCGGCTGATTTTATGACCAGAAACATGGATTACCGTGTGGAGGTGGCTACTCCCGTGTATGACCAAGAGATAAAACGAGATATTCTCGCACATTTTGACATAGCTTTTAACGATAACGTAAAAGCTACCTTGCCTTCGCCTTCTGGTGAGATTACCCCAGTTCCAAAAGACAACGAAAATCCTATTCGTACCCAAGAAGACACGTATTTTTACATCATGAAAAAATATGGAGACCACAGCATCAAATCTTGACATCATAAAAATAGGCGTTATAGACATCGGGAGCAATGCCGTACGCCTTTTGGTGAGTAGTATCATTCGTTTTCACCCAGAAACACTAAAAAGAGTATCTCTGGTGCGTGTTCCGGTGCGTTTAGGCAGTGATGCTTTTACATCGGGCATCATTTCAAACGAAAAAATAACAGCTCTTACAGACAGCATAAAGGCTTTTTCTCTTCTTATGAAAGTGCATAACTGTTCGCTAACACGGGCGGTGGCTACTTCCGCTATAAGAAACAGTCTTAATAAAGGAGAAATACTACGCCATGTAAGTCTTTACTCTGGCATCAACATAGATGTGATAAGTGGTGCTCAAGAAGCGCATCTTATTGCTGCATACGGTGTGGGCAGGATAGTAAAAAGCCATATGACTTATCTATTTGTAGAAGTGGGTGGTGGCAGTACCGAGATAAGCATTTATTTCGGCGGAAAAATACAGTCCTCTGCTACTTTTGCCATGGGAGCGGTGAGGTCTTTGATGGGGATGACAACTGATGCTACGGTAGAAAAGGCAAAAGATTGGGTAAAGAATGCCACACAAGGCAAAAAGGACATCCAAGTGATAGCTTCGGGTGGCAACATAAACAAAGTTTTTAAGTTAATAGGCGGTGAGGCTTCATCTGGTTTAGATGTAAAATTCCTTGTTCAATATTTCAAGGCGCTGAAAAAGATGAGTTACCGTGAGCGCGTTTTTTCTCTTTCATTAAATCCTGACCGTGCCGATGTTATAGTGCCTGCACTGGAAATATACCTCAGCGTTATTCATTGGGCTGGTGCCAAAACGGTGTACGCTCCTGCTTTTTCTCTCTCGGACGGGGTAACGCGTCTTTTGGCAGATGATATTTTCAATACTTTTTAATGCACAAAAAAACTGCGCCACCTTTTTAGGTGGCGCAGTTGATTATATGAAGATGTGTTTTACAATACTTCTTGGAATTGGTTTAAGAAACGAACGTCATTTTCAAAGTATAAACGAAGGTCTTTTATCTGGTATAAAAGCATTGCCATACGTTCTATTCCCATACCGAAAGCATAACCTGTATATACGTCAGGGTCTATACCTACGTTGCGTAGAACGTTAGGGTCTACCATTCCGCATCCCATTATTTCCAACCAACCAGTGCCTTTTGTTATGCGGTAGTCAGCCTCTGTTTCCAGTCCCCAATATACGTCCACCTCAGCACTTGGTTCTGTGAATGGAAAATATGAAGGGCGAAGGCGTATTTTACTCTTGCCAAACATTTCTTTTGTAAAGTACAGAAGTGTTTGTTTGAGGTCTGCAAAAGAAACGTTTTTATCTATGTAAAGTCCTTCTATCTGGTGGAACATACAGTGCGCACGGTAGCTTATGGCTTCGTTGCGGAAAACACGTCCCGGAGATATGACACGGATAGGAGGTTGGTTTTGTTCCATGTGGCGAGCCTGCACTGAGCTGGTCTGAGTGCGAAGCAATATGTCAGGATTGGTCTGTATGAAGAATGTATCCTGCATATCACGTGCTGGATGGTACTCAGGGAGGTTAAGAGCGGTGAAGTTATGCCAGTCATCTTCTATTTCAGGGCCGTCCGCTATGGTAAATCCTATACGAGAAAATATATCCACCACCTGACGGCGCACCTGTGATATCGGGTGTCTTGAACCCATAGGCAATGTCATAGCTGGGCGGGTGAGGTCTGATTTTTCAGCTTTCTGTTCCAGTGCTGCTTCCATTTCCTCTCTGGCTGTGGCTATGCGCTCATTGGCTAAGTTTTTCAGGTTGTTAAGAGCCTGACCCATTTCCTTTTTCTGTTCAGATGATGCTTTTTTGAACTCTTCAAAAAGGTCATTGAGTACTCCTTTTTTTCCTAAGAACTTGATGCGAAACTCTTCTAACTTGTCCTTTTCAGTGCTTTTGAAAGCATTTACTTCGTCTATATAATTCTTTATTTTATCTAACATGACCAGTCTATTATTTATACTGAGGTACAAAATTACGCAAAATAATCAATTTTTGAGCATTCCGATACTTATTTCTGTTACAACACCAGAAGTATTTACAGAAAAACGGATAAAGCCAGTCATTTGGCACTCTTTGGTAGTAGGCTCAGCCTTAAAAGACAATGTGTAATTTCCTTTATTTATCTTTTTTGTATCCTTAGGAGTCATATAATCTTTCAGTTTATCTATAACCACAGAAACGCTATCACCTACATTAAAATCAAGTCCATTTCCTAAATGTACCTCTGACTGACTATTCTGCACGTATATTTGATATACCCATTGATATATTTCATAGGTGTAAAAAAACATCTTAAAAGATGGATAATAAAAAACAGTGGTGCTAAGATTGGTATCGTTTATACCGTCACCGAGTGTGATGAGGTCTCGTCCGCCGTATTGCACTTTTTCTGGAATACCAAAGATATCTATGGTGTATCTTTGGTCTGCTCCACAAATATGTAATGAATCTAAACGTAGGTCTTCACTACTGAGTATTTTGTTTTGAGCAAAAAGCACAGCGGACGTACTTAGGAAACTGATGAATATTAAAAAACGCATTGTCTTCATTTTACAGTGAGTTCAAAATAGATTGAACATACTGAAAGATAATATTTTGCGCGCTTTTTATCTGTTACTTTTTTAAAAACTACAAAAAATCTTTTATTTCATCAGCGGTACCTTCCAATAGTTCTATGTCCTCTGCCGAAAAAGCATCGGGAGTATCAGAGTCCACATCTATCTGTGCTATCGCTTTTCCAGAACGCACCACCGGCACCACCGCCTCGCTTTTTACCGTAAGACTGCACGCTATGTAATTTTGCTCTGCTGTTACGTCTGGTACTATCAGTTTTTCTCCACTCTGGGCTACCTGTCCGCATACTCCATGTCCGTAAGAGATGACAGTATGTTCTGTCTCATCACCACTATATGCTCCAAGATAGAGTTTTCTCTCTTCTTCGTTATATTTATAAAAACCTACCCAATCAAAATGTGGCACTCCGTCTCGCAATATTTGGCACACAAAACGCAAAATATCGTCAGTGTCCATACCTGAATCCACAACAGATTTTATTTCTCCAAAAAGAAGAGCATGTTTTTTATTCATAGTGTTATTTTTTTTGTATTTTTATCCAAAATAATATGCAGACTATCAACGACAAACTATAACTATATCTGCAAACAACAACACAAATATAGCAAAAATCAAGACAAATATTGCTTATTCCGACAAACTGGAAAATAATATCTCAACAACTATAATAAAAATAAATCATGAAGAAAACATTATTATTTCTATGCACTGTAATCATTATAAGTATAATGACCAGCTGTTCAAAAAGTACCGACCTTGAAATAGGTGCTACCAATGATTTGATAGGCACATGGTCTGGATCTAATTCTGACTATTCAGTAAAATTGGTAATTAAAAAGTATGTGAAATACTCATCAGCTGATTTGATTACTATGAATTTAAAAGGTCCTTTTGGGTCTTCAGAAAATGCATCTACCAATACTTATAACTATGATGAAAGTAAAAAAACACTCACCGCTGATTTCATGGATGGAAGTATTCTATACGTAAAATACGTAAACCAAAATTGGGTGTTTAATAAAAATGTAGACGGAGTACAAGTTACAATACCGATTACAAAAAACAATTAATATCTGTATATAACTTGATTCGTTTGATGTTTTTATAAAAAAAGGGTGGCAAAAAAATTTGCCACCCTTTTTTAACATGTATAATTGTAAAAACTATTTCAATGCGTCTATGCAGTTAAGGTCTGAGAATGCTTGTTTTACACGAGCTATCAGAGTCTCTTCTCCTTTGCGAAGCCATACACGTGGGTCGTAGTATTTCTTGTTAGGAGCATCTGCACCTTCTGGGTTACCTATCTGAGCTTTTAGGTATTCTTTCTTAGCATCCATGTAGTTGCGGATACCTTCCATAAATGCAAACTGAGTGTCTGTATCTACGTTCATTTTGACAACACCGTAAGTTATAGCCTCACGTATTTCTGCCAATGAAGAACCTGAACCACCGTGGAATACAAAGTTAACTGGGTTTTTGCCAGTATTGTATTTCTTTTGGATGTACTCCTGAGAATCGCGAAGGATAGTAGGTTTTAGCACTACGTTACCTGGTTTGTACACACCGTGAACGTTACCGAAAGATGCTGCTATGGTGAAGTTAGGGCTTACAGAAAGCAACTCTTCGTATGCGTATGCTACATCCTCTGGCTGAGTGTATAGACGAGAAGAATCTACGTTTGAGTGGTCTACTCCATCTTCTTCTCCACCTGTGATACCAAGCTCTATTTCAAGAGTCATACCCATTTTTGCCATACGAGTAAGGTACTGTTTGCAAAGAGCGATATTATCTTTGATAGGTTCAGTAGAAAGGTCTATCATGTGAGATGAAAAAAGAGGTTTGCCTGTCTGTGCAAAATACTCTTCACCTGCTGTTATAAGTCCGTCCAACCAAGGAAGAAGTTTTTTAGCGCAGTGGTCTGTGTGAAGGATAACAGGTACACCGTAAGACTCTGCCATGGTGTGTACGTGTTTTGCACCAGCTATGGCACCAGCTATGGCACCTTGCTGAGCATCGTTAGCTATGGATTTTCCAGCTATGAAAGCTGCTCCACCGTTAGAGAACTGTATGATAACAGGGGCATTTACTGCTGCTGCTGCTTCCATTACAGAATTCATAGTGTCAGTACCTGTGCAGTTAACTGCTGGTATGGCAAATCCTTTTTGTTTCGCTAAGGCAAATATTTCGCCCAGTGTAGCACCTGTGGCTACTCCCGCTTTGATTTTTTGGCTCATTGTTTGTTAAGATTTATATATGACGGTATCCCGCCGCTTGTTTATAGATAATTTACTCTGTTTTATTCAGAAAATCAGCTTTTATGACTATGTTTTTTTCTGCGCCACAAAGATACGTTTTTCCGCTATTTTGCACAAAAGAATAGTATTTTTTACTAAAACATTTTTAATGTTCTTTCCCTTTTAGTTCCTCCAAACGCTCCTGCACCCATTTTTTCATCAGCGAAAAACCATCGGGAGATATACCATGCCCCATGTAATACTCATTGTACTGAAAATCAACTCCACGCTCACGCATAAAATCCTTAACCCCACGTCCCCACTCTATCGGTATGACAGGATCCACAGTGCCATGTGTAGCAAATGCTTTTATGCCTTTGTAATCCTCAACACGTTCTATTGGCTGAATAAGATTAGGCTCTATGTAACCACTCAGAGGCATGAAATAACGCACTAAGTGAGGGTATTTTGACATAATGCCATAACTGAGGATAGCTCCTTGTGAAAAACCCAAAAGCCACACATTAGAAGGGTCTGCATCGTATTGTTTTACGGCTTCGGCTATGCTGTTAGCGAGTTTTTCTCGGGCAAAAAGGGCCTCAGGTACATTGGTGAATTTTTTCTTGTCATCAAAACCCAAAGAGTACCACGCTGCTCCGCCAAATGGCAGTTCCAACGGTGCGCGAAAAGATACCACGTGAAACTCCTGTGGTAACTCTGCTGTCAATGAGAAGAGGTCATACTGGTCTGCTCCATAGCCGTGAGCCATAACCAAAAGCGGATTTTTGCGTCCGTCTATATATTTTTCTGTCGGTGGAGCATAACTATGTTCCAATGGTAAAATTTTTTTCATCTATCGTTTTTTTCGGCACTAAGATACGTTTTTTAAGAGCTTCACAAAAGACATTTTTTGCATATATTTGCACTTAAACGATGCGTTGTACATAATTCAACGCCAAAACATCATGGAAAACAAAAAAGTAAAAGACGTCGTTTGTGCCATGGAAGCCCTCTGCCCTACTGCTTACGCTGAGGATTTTGACAACGTAGGTCTTTTGGTAGGTCTGCCTCAAATGGATGTAACGGGTATCTTGGTAACACATGACTGCACAGAAGATGTGGTAAAAGAAGCTATTTCTCGGGGGTGCAACATGATAGTGGCTTTTCATCCTATCATTTTTTCAGGTCTTAAAAAAATAACTGGAAGTACCTACGTGGAACGTGCTGTCATGTGCGCTATTCGCCATGATATTGCTATTTATGCGTGCCATACTTCTCTGGACAATGATTTTATGGGTGTAAACGAGGGTATGTGCCGTGCGTTGGGACTTTTAGATAAAAAAATCCTTTTACCTCAGCCGAAAACCATGTACAAACTGACCACTTATGTGCCGGTGGATTACTTGGAAAAGGTGCGAAATGCTATTTTTGAGGCTGGTGGAGGGCATATTGGCGATTATGACCAATGCAGTTGCAATCTTCACGCAGAGGGTACTTTTTGCGCATTGGACGGGGCTGAGCCTTTTGTGGGGAAAAAGGGAGAGTTTCATACCGAGAAAGAGGTGATGATGAGTTGTGTAGTGCCTTCACACGTTAAAAACGATGTAGTGAAGGCTCTTTTGGGTTCTCATCCATACGAAGAACCTGCTTATGATGTTGTTCTTTTAGACAATGCCAACCTTAGAATTGGCATGGGTATGACTGGTTTTCTCCCTTCTGAAATGGAGGAAATGGACTTCTTGCATCTTTTGAAAGAGCGTTTTGGTGCCAACGGTATTCGTTATTCGGCTCTTAGAGGTAAAAAAATACACAAAGTGGCTGTCTTAGGTGGCAGTGGTAGCTTTGCCACACGGGCGGCAATTCGTTCAGGTGCAGACGCTTTTGTGAGTGCAGACTTTAAATATCATGATTTTTTTGGTGCCGAAAACCGCATTCTGATAGCCGATATAGGACATTTTGAGAGTGAGAGGTTTACAAAAAACATTTTATCTGATTATTTATGCAAAAAATTCACTAATTTTGCAGTCTGTTTATCAAATATAGACACAAATCCTATCAATTATTTGCAATAAAATGGCGGAAAAAGAACTCACAGTAGAACAAAAGTTGCGTACTCTGTACGATTTGCAACTCATAGATTCACGTATAGACCAAATACGTGCCATACAAGGCGAACTTCCTTTGGAGGTTCAAGAACTTGAAGACGAGATAGAAGGGCTGTCTACACGTCTTTCTCGTTTGGTAGAAGAAAACAAAAACTACGAAGAGGAGGTAAAAGCCCTCAAAAAAGCGATAGTAGAGTCCAAAGACTCCATAGCTAAGTACGAAGCACAACAAAAACACGTGCGTAACAACCGTGAATATGACTCCATTGGCAAAGAGATAGAGTATCAAGGGCTTAAAATCCAACACGCCGAGAAAATGATAGGCGAATCAGGAGCAAAACTTGACGCCCAGAAAGCCCGCATTGCCGATACAGAAGCAAAAATACAGCAGTTGGGTGCTAACTTAGGAGTAAAACAAAGCGAACTTGACGGCATTTTGGCAGAGACCAAACGTGAACAAGAAATGCTACAAGGCAAATCTGACGAAATATCCGCTCAAATAGAGCCACGTTTGCTTATGTCATACCGCAAAATACGCGCAAGAGTACACAACGGACTGGCCGTAGTATCAATAGACCGTGGCGCAAGTGAGGGTTCATACTTTACCATACCTCCACAGCGTCAGATAGAGATAGCTCAGCGCAAAAAGATAATAGCTGACGAAAACAGTGGTCGTATTCTTGTAGACCCTGAATTGGCTGCTGAGGAAAAAGAAAAACTTGCTCCTCTGTTCGCTAAAATAGAAGACTAACACTTCTTATATACAATAAAAAACTCCGCCAAAAGGCGGAGTTTTTTTTATGCCTTGTCTTGACACTATTCGCTCTCTATAACGCACCCAATACGCAGATAGCCTTTGGATATTTTCTGTTTTTTTACCACCTATAAATAAATAATAATTATAAAAAACTTGCAATCCATCACATGAGGTATAGTAGCTATATTGGGGGTGACAGGTCTGTTACGGATGTTATTATTAGCGTCATAGACATATAAGTCCACGCTGTTTAATGTTACATTTTCAGTGGTGTTGTTTTTTAGAGAAAAATCAAAATTGAGCTGTTGTCCGTTGTCATCTTTAAGGACAAAAACTTCTTTTTGAATGACATTTACGGAAATGCTGTCATTATGTTGTGCCTTAGCTACTACCGCCAAGGCTATGAAAAACAAAAGAAATGTTTTTTCATTATATGCTCATTTTGCAGTTAAAAACTCCTTCATTATATGCAGAGAGTAAATACTTGCCACACGGTGTAAAAATTTAGGGTAATCCATCGGCGAATGTTCGTTGGCGGTGTCAGAAATGGTGCGCATAACAGCAAAAGGAAGTTTATGTTCCCAGCATACCTGAGCCACGGCTGCTCCTTCCATTTCTACGGCGTACATATCTGGCAGGTCATTCATTATGCGGTTTCTCACTTCTTCGGTTTTGACAAAGAAATCTCCTGTGGCTATATTTTTTCTGTGTACGCACACGTTGGAAAGAGAAAATTCGGCTATATCCTCATCCGATATATATTGGTGTATGTCTTTGACAAAACGATTGGCTGCCAGTGCTAATTCATCTGATGTCTTCTTGTCTGCTACTACCCCATTTTCGCCTATCAATGGCACGTAATAACGTCTTTTGAATGGAGATGCGTCCACATCATGGTGGTAGAGTCTTTCGGCTATCACTATGTCTCCTATTTTAGCATTGGCATCAAGTCCGCCTGCTACTCCGGTAAATACCAATCTGTCTATATGAAACACGTTTATAAGGTTGGCTGTGGTAGATGCGGCTGCTGTTTTTCCCCATTGAGAAAAAACGAGTACTACGTCTTGCCCCCAGAGAGTGCCTTCTATGTATTCACGCATTCCGAGTGATGTTTTCTTTTGATTTTTTATTTCCGATAGCAGAAGGGTAAACTCCTCTTCCATTGCACTTAGGATTCCTGTTTTCATGTCTATACTTTATATTACGGTGGCAAAGGTACGTTTTTTAGCAGTTACCACATTTTTTTAGGCGAAATTTATCACTTGACATTTATATAGCCCATTAGTTTTAACGCCATTTTAACAGCAAAATAGTACAATTATCCCGATTTTCGTATCAGTTAAAAAAAGAAACAAATAAAAGCACAAAAATTCTATATAAACCATGGAAGAAACAAACAGAACATCAGTAGACATCCGCGCATTGAGTGAAAAAATACAGCGCGAAAGTGCATTTGTAAGCCTGCTAAGCAGTGAGATTAACAACGTGATAGTAGGACAAAATCAAATGGTAGAACGCCTTATGATAGGACTTTTGGGTTCGGGGCATATTCTTTTGGAAGGTGTGCCGGGACTGGCTAAGACCCTTGCCATTAACTCCTTGGCTAAGGCTGTGGACGGAGCTTTCTCACGTATTCAGTTTACCCCAGACCTTCTCCCTGCCGATGTGGTAGGTACGATGATATACAATGTTAAAGAAGGTAACTTCTCTATCAAAAAAGGTCCTGTCTTTGCCAATTTCGTCCTTGCAGATGAGATAAACCGTGCTCCTGCCAAAGTCCAATCCGCTCTTTTGGAAGCCATGCAAGAGCGTCAGGTTACAATAGGTGAAAACACTTTCAAACTGGAAGAGCCTTTCCTTGTTATGGCTACACAGAACCCAATAGAGCAAGAAGGTACTTACCCACTACCTGAGGCGCAGATGGACCGTTTTATGCTAAAAACTGTCGTTACTTACCCATCCATAGAAGATGAACAACGCATAATGCGCAACATCACTTCGGCAGAGGGACAGAAAAAAATACGTCCTGTGGTTAGTCTTGACGATATAAAACGCGGACGTGAGGCTGCCAAAGAAGTGTACATGGATGAGAAAATAGAAAAATACATCCTTGACATCATCTTTGCCACTCGTTTTCCTTCGCAGTACAAACTGGATAATCTAAAACCTCTTATAGCCTACGGGGCATCTCCTCGTGGTAGCATAAACCTTGTAACAGCATCAAAAGTGTATGCTTTCCTTCGTGGACGCGGATATGTCATTCCTGAGGATGTGCGCGCTATTGCCCCTGACGTTCTGCGCCACCGTATAGGTGTTACATATGAAGCTGAGGCTGAAAATGTACATTCCGAGGAGATAATAAGCACCATACTAAACGAAGTACAAGTACCTTAATATACGTCATTCTTTTCCCTTGCTGGGTAAAAAGATATTGTTTAACTAAAAAAGAAACATAGATGGACGTAAAAGATGTACTAAAAAAAGTACGCAAGATAGAAATAAAGACACGCCGTCTGTCAGACCATGTATTTTCGGGAGAATACCACAGTTCTTTCAAAGGACGAGGTATGACTTTTAGCGAAGTGCGTGCGTATCAGTTTGGCGACGACGTTAGAAACATAGACTGGAACGTTACAGCTAAGACCAATTCTCCTCATGTCAAAGTCTTTGAGGAGGAGCGTGAGCTGACCATGATGCTGGCTGTGGATGTATCTGGCAGTGAGTTTTTCGGCACTGGGGATACTTCTAAACGGGACGTGATAACAGAGATATGCGCTACCTTGGCTTTTTCGGCTATGGGAAACAACGATAAAATAGGTCTTATGCTCTTTTCGGACAAAGTAGAACTTTTCATTCCTCCTGCCAAAGGTAGAATGCACGTTTTGCGTATTATCCGCGAACTGATAGAATTTGAGCCAAAAAACCGTCTGACAGACATAGGCGCTGCCATGGAGTACCTTTTCGGGGTGATGAAGAAAAAAGCGATAGTTTTTTTGGTTTCTGACTTTATCAATGCTGGCTATGCCGACGCACTGAAAATAATTTCCAGAAAACACGACATGACAGGTATTCGCGTGTATGACCCTGCCGAAGAGAACCTTCCCGATGTAGGTATGGTTTTGATGAGAAATGACGAAACAGGACGTTACGTATGGGCTAATACCTCATCGCGTGCTGTAAAACAAGAATATTACCAGCAGTATGACCGCCGTGTGGCATATTTTGAAGACACTTTTCGCCATAGCGGGGCTGGAACGATAAGCACAAGTACCAATGATGATTATGCAAAAAAATTACTCGGATATTTTAAAAATAGATAGACTGGCGGTAGTATCACTCTTTTTGATGATGCTCTTGCCTTTGTTTGCCTTTGCTCAGAGTGCCCCTACCATATCTTGGAAAGCGGACACTACCAAAATACGCATCGGCGAACAGATAAAACTATCCATAGAGGTCAAAGCGCCAAAGAAAGACATAGTAGTTTTTCCAGACATCACCACCAATACCGATAGTTTAGAAATAGTAGGCAAAAGTGCGGTAGATACTTCCTTTAAAAAGGACAACGCCATTTACGCAGTGGTGTACAACATCACTTCTTTTGACCCCGGAAAATACAGTATTCCAGGGATAAAAGTTTTGGCAGGTATGGACACCCTTTCCACCGACCCTTTTAACATAGAAGTCATAACCGTTCCTGTGGATACATTGAAACAGTCCCGCTACGGAATAAAAGATGTGCGTGAAGACCCGTACACATTCAAAGAGGTGGTACAGAAATACTATTGGATACCAATAGCTCTGGTCATCTTAGCTTTGATAGCGTGGGAGGTGTACCGTCTTATAAAACGTCGTCGTTTGGCTAAAATAGCACCTGAGATGTTGCTAAGTCCTTATGAACGTGCTAAGTACCGTCTTAATCGTTTGGATAGTGCCAAATACATAGAAAAAGGACAGGTAAAAGAGTTTTATGTAGGACTTACAGACGTTATCCGCCTTTATTTGGATGAACAGTTCGGTCTGCCTGCACCTGAGAGTACTTCGGCAGAGATTTTGGCAGATATGAAAAAGCTGAAACTCTCCAAAGAACAATACCGTCAGATGCGTGAATTTCTTACCGATGCGGATTTGGTAAAATTTGCCAAAATGTTCCCTTCGGGTGAGGATAACGAGCGCTACCGTCTGTACACCGAAACGATAATAGATACCCTTCGTCCTGTGGAAACTCCTACTGAGAAGCCTGCCACTGACGATAATGTAACTAAACAAGACAAAGAAGATGGCAGAGAATAGTTTTGAAATAGTAGATAAAGTCTTTTTCTACCTCTTGTTGCTTCTGCCTTTGCTGGGAGCATTCATCTGGTGGAGAGGTTACCGTATGTATCCATACCTTAAAATATCCAGCACTCGCGCTTTTTCATTAGCACAAGACTGGGTAACCAAAAGCCGTGGGATACTGTGGGTGCTTCGTTTTGGAGCATTAGCGTGTATAATAATAGCTCTTGCTCGTCCTCGTGATGTTCAGGTAAGCACTCAGTCCCGTGCTGGTTTGGGTGTAGATATAGCCATGG
>JAQUTH010000158.1 GCA_028709885.1 Flavobacteriales bacterium | reverse complement strand
AAATGGTCTTTTGGTCCAATGGTATTATGCGGTGGTCAAGATAAGGGTCTGGGTTTACTGAAGTAGAATCTGCTATTTTTTCCAATGCTGCCATAGCTTCATCGTGGTCTTTCACTCCTATGAAAATGCTGTTTTGAGTGTCGTTATAGCCAGCGCCACTGCTTCTTACCACTGCTGCACCTTTGCCTATCCACGGAGTGAAAAATTTATCAAAATCATTGCCGAAAAATACGTTGTAACGTTGTAGAGCCACGTTGTACAGATGATATTGCGACGATGCTTTGAGATATTGTATATTTTCTTTGAAGTATTTTTTCCAATCCTCTATACCTAAATATGTATAAGAGGTAGTGTTAGAGGGGAAAAAAGCATCAAGAGTCATTTCTTTTGATTTTTGATTGGAGAGGACTTTGGCGTATGTCTTTACAGAATCAGAAGCACAGAATACCCCACTTAAAGATAGCGTGGTGCTATCTGCCGTTACCTCTGCGCTAAGCCATGGAGACAACTGCCCCAGAAGCCCTAATTCTGCAAAACCTATCTGCGAAGTGTAAAAATGTTCCAACGCAGGCAGGTTTACTATCACCGTAAAACCGTCGCCAGAGGAGAGCTTTTTATATGCCTGAGAAAAAGAAGCATCGTCCGCAATGCTTATCCCCGAAGATGTTTGGAGTAATGACTGTTCCAAATACAGTTCATCGGTAGAGCAAATAGTCATGCCGTTGGTGTTGTAGAAGAAAACAGAAGCATCCTTTGTGGAAACAGAGTATATGTTCTGGTCTTGGTAGGTTCTATGTGTTATAGTGGTGTCTGCGCCGAAGGTAGTACGGGGTGCATCTTTTCCTGTTTCTATCATAAAGATAAAAGACAGCTCTTTGGCACGTACAGCACCCACAGCTATGGTCATAGGTGCAGACGAGTATTTTTTGCCACAAATAGAACGTGTCAATCCTGCACCAGAAGCCACCGTATTCTTGCTTTTTAATGAGTCAAAACACTGAATGTACATGCTTTTTTCCAGCATGGCAGAAACATCCGAGTGTTGTTTTATTCGGCATATCGCCATGGTACCAACAGGTATGGCATCCACCGATATTTGCTCGGTTGTTTTTTCCTTTTCAGTATTGCACGCAGACAACAGTAACACTGCGCACACTATCAACATTATTTTTTTCATGCCGTTATATTTAGTCTTTTTTTCAAAATCAAAAGTACACACAAAAGCGCATATATACAATGTTCTTAAATGCCTTTTGCACCATCAAAATATATATCTGTCTGATTATCGCTAAGGCGGAAAGTCAAACGATGCCACGGAGTTACACCATGTGTTTTTATACCCTCCCGATGTTCCTTTGTGGGGTAGCCTTTGTTCTTTTCCCACCCATAAAAAGGATACTCTTTTGAAAGTGTACATATCAGTTCATCACGGTGAGTCTTTGCCAAGACAGAAGCTGCTGCTATGCTGTAATAAGTAGCATCGCCTTTTACTATACAGCGGTGAGGTATGTTTTTGTATGGGCGAAAACGGTTACCGTCTATAAGTAGCAATTCTGGTGTAACACTCAGTTTTCCAACACTTTGCTGCATGCCCTCTACCGATGCCCAAAGAATGTTTATTTCATCTATCCTCTGAGGTGAAATATGCGTTACAGCCCATGAAACAGCCTCACGTTCTATCTCCACACGTAGTATATCACGCTGATGGACAGTTAGTTGTTTTGAATCATTGAGCATAGGATTGTGATAATCCGCAGGCAGTATAACAGCTGCTGCTGTAACAGGACCAGCCAAGCATCCGCGTCCTGCTTCATCTGCTCCGGCAACTATTATAGTTGGGTCTTCCCAATGTTTTAGAGGCATATTCTTTTTATTATCTATACAAAAGTAAATAATTATGGCTATTTTTGTCTGGTAAAAACTTAACTTTTATCAATATGAAACAAATTTTAAAATGGGCGTTCTTAGTCTTCATACTTCTATGCGCCTTTTTCTCACTCACACAAGTACGCAAAAACGTCATCTCTGGAACTGTGGAAGGTCTTAAAACAGGAGACAAAGTCCTTTTGGCATCTTTTCATAACTCTATAAAAGAGTTCGTGGTGGATGATTCCACAGTGGTGAAAAAAGACGGAGAGTTCACCATTAAGACCTATGACAAAAACGAAGTGGTCCACCTTTATTTCATCCCCCAAGGCGATACTTTGAACATTCAGCGCACTCCATATGCCACCGTCTTTATGGAAGGATTAGGAAAATACACAGTTAGTGCCACTATGGAACAGCTACGCAATGCCAAAGTAGAAGGTGGTGTGTACCAGTATCCTGAGGTTCAAAAAATGGACTCCTTGAAAACAGAACAGAAGAACATTCAAAAACAATTTCCTCAGGCATATAAAGAAAATGACACCACAGCCATAAAAAATCTTTATACACAAATGAATGCCCTGAACATGGCTTGTGCCAATATGGAAAAAGACATCATCACTAAATACAAAGACACCCGCTATGCCGCATATCTGCTTGTCAATAGAAGCATGGTGCTGGAAGAAGAAAACAAAACAGAAATAGACTCACTATTGCAAAATTTGGGAGAAGACTCACAGAAAAGCCTCTATGGACGCAATGTGAAAAAACGCCTTGCCAATTTCTCTGCATCCAGTGTAAACGGTCAAGCACCTGACTTTACCCTCACTACCACAGAAGGGGACACTCTTCGCCTTTCAGACTATGCAGGAAAGGTAGTGCTTTTGGAGTTTTGGGCATCTTGGTGCGCTCCATGCCGTGCCAATAACCCACACTTGGTGCAGCTGTATCAGAAATATCACCCTATGGGACTCAGCGTGGTGGGTATAGCATGCTGGGATGACCAAACCGCTTGGAAAAAAGCAATAGAGGCAGACGGACTGCTTTGGGCACAGGTAAAATCCGATGAAAAGATAAAAGGACAGGACGATGTGGCAGACCTTTATGTGATAAGTGGAGTACCTACCACCGTAATAGTAGGCACTGACGGTAAGGTCATTTACCGTGGACACCCTTCCAAAGTAGAAGAAAAACTTATGGAGAT
>JAQUTH010000040.1 GCA_028709885.1 Flavobacteriales bacterium | reverse complement strand
GGACGTGCCGTTCACCGCACTTTTTCACAGCGAGACTTTGTTTTTTTCCTCCGCGGACTAAAAAACATATACGCACACCATAATAGCTTGGAAGACCTTTTCGCTCCGCAAATAGGAGAAAACGGCACTTGGGAAGGCATCAGTAGGTTTAGAAAAGAAATGCTCATTTTACCTCATACTCAGGACAATGAACGCCACATATCATCTCCTGAGAAAGGCTCTGCCTGCAAACGTCTGCACCTTTTTCTTCGCTGGATGGTACGCCGAGACGGCATAGTGGACTTAGGACTGTGGAAAAACATAAGTCCTGCCAGTCTATCTATACCTCTGGATGTACACGTGGGAAACATGACGCGTATGTTAGGCATTTTGCACCGCAACCAAAACGATAGAAAAGCAGTAGAGGAAATAGATGCTTTTCTTAGAAAATGCGACCCATCAGACCCTGCCAAGTATGATTTTGCTCTTTTCGGACTGGGAGAAAGTGGTTATTTTAATAACGTAGCAGAAGAATAAACTATGAGTGAAGAATTTTCATACCTTGATAAACTAAACGACGTCCAACGCCAAGCCGTAGAATGTACCGAAGGACCTATGATGATAATAGCTGGTGCAGGTAGTGGCAAGACGCGCGTACTGACATACCGTATAGCTCACCTTATAAACAAAGGGGTGAGTCCTTTTAATATCCTTGCCCTCACTTTTACCAATAAAGCAGCACGTGAAATGCAGGAACGTATATCCACCATAGTAGGTGCATCCGATGCTAAAAGCCTGTGGATGGGTACTTTTCACTCTGTCTTTGCCAAAATACTAAGAAGTGAAGCACCTAAGTTAGGTTTTCCCTCTAACTTCACTATTTACGACACCGATGATGCCCAAAGACTCGTTACACAAATAATAAAAGATTTGGCACTGGACAAGGAAATATACAAACCTCGTCAGGTACTATCACGTATCTCATCCCTTAAAAACAACCTCATAACCACATCTGTATATGAGCGTTATCCAGAATGCACCGAAGCAGACTCTGCCGCACGCCGTCCTAAGCTCATAGACATATACCGTCAGTATGTGGAACGCTGTTTCAAAGCAGGAGCCATGGACTTTGACGACCTTTTGCTGCGCACCAACGAACTGCTGGCTCGTTTTCCAGATGTTCTATCAAAATATCAAAATATGTTCCGTTACATCTTGGTAGATGAGTATCAGGACACCAACCATTCTCAGTATTTGATAGTGCGTGCCTTGGCAGACCGTTTTCAAAACATCTGCGTGGTAGGCGATGACTCTCAGAGCATATATTCTTTTCGCGGAGCAAACATAGCCAACATTCTTCATTTTAACCGAGACTACCCTTCTGCCAAAGTATTCAAATTGGAACAGAACTATCGCTCTACCAAAAACATAGTAGGTGCAGCCAACAGCGTTATAAAACGAAACAAGGAAAAGCTGGATAAAAACGTCTGGACATCCAACACCGATGGAGAAAAAATAACCGTCGTATGTAACCCTACCGACAACGAAGAGGCATATTACATAGCGCGTTCCATCAAAAAATTCAAAGAAACAGAACCCGATGACAACTATGAAGACTTTGCCATACTGTACCGCACCAACGCTCAGAGCCGTGCCTTGGAAGATGCTCTGCGCCGACACAACATACCGTACAAGATATGGGGAGGAAACTCTTTTTACTCCAAAAAAGAGATAAAAGACTTTTTGGCATATATGCGTCTGTGCATCAACCCCAAAGACGAAGAAGCCCTCCTGCGTATCATCAACTACCCGATAAGAGGTATCGGCAATACCACAATAGATAAACTGATAGTTACCGCTCACCACTATGACCGCACTATATTTGAGGTAATAAAAAACCTTGACAAACTACCTCAGCTATCCATAAACAGCGGTACACGTGCCACACTGGACGCTTTTTCATCTATGATAGAAGCCTTTGGGGTGTATGCCGCTACCGATGACGCTTTTACAGCAGGCGAAAAAATACTCAAAGAAAGCGGAATGTTAAAAAAACTTGCCTCCGCCACGGAACCTGAGGAAATAGCCCGCTATGAGAACGTGCAGGAAATGCTCAACAGTATGAAGGATTTTGTGGAAACACAGAAAGAAATAGCGGACTCAGACAGCACCCTGGCATCATTTATACAAGACGTGTCTCTTATGACCGATGTAGACCGCTCAGACCAAGACAAAAAGGACAGCGTGGCACTCATGACCGTCCACATGGCAAAAGGATTGGAATTTAAGACAGTGTACATAGCCGGCATGGAAGAAGAACTTTTCCCCAGCATGATGTCCTCGGCAGAGAGGTCTGACGTAGAGGAAGAACGACGCCTTTTCTATGTGGCACTCACACGTGCTGAAAAACGAGCCATACTAACATACGCCCGCCAACGTTGCCGTTACGGCAAAACATCGGACTGCGAACTATCCCGTTTTGTTCAGGAAATAGATGACCAATATCTGGATATGTCCGTTCCAGCCGATATGGCAAAAAGCGTATCAAACATACTGGATGCCAGTATCTTTGGCTCATCAGATAAGATAGTAGCCCGTGGAGCATCGGCTCAGAATTACGGACAAACGTACCGCCGAGGTGGTGATGAAACGTCATACCAAAGAAAAGAAAGCGCCAAACCTACATTTGACACAGGAAATTTCAAACCAGTATCTGCCTCTTCTTCATCGCAAGCAAAAGCAGGCGAGATAAACCTCAATGTAGGTCAACGTGTGCGCCATGAACGTTTTGGCGACGGAACTGTTACCGCCGTTGAAGGTTCTGGCATAGACAGCAAAGCCATTATTGACTTTGACAATATTGGAATAAAGAAAATGTTGCTTAAATTTGCAAAGATTCAAAAAATATAACCCATGATAGACAACAATGACACTCAGCACTTCGGGCTTTCGTACAATACAGACCGAACAAAACTGAAAATACCAGAATACGGACGCACTCTTCAACAAATGGTAGACCACTGTGTCGCCTTGCAGGACAGAGATAGACGCAATGCCGAAGCAAACGCCATAATAAATGTCATGGGTGAGATAAACCCCCACCTACGCAATGTTCCTGATTTTCAGCATAAATTATGGGACCAGCTGTTCATCATGTCTGACTTTAAGATAGATATAGACTCTCCTTTTCCAACGCCAACACCAGAGACGTTTTCCACACCTCCAGACCGTCTGGAATACCCATCTGTGCTGAACAAATACCGCTACTACGGACATTATATACGCTCTATGATAGACATAGCCTGCTCATGGGAGAGCGGAGAGAAACAGGATGCATTGGTTATAGCCATAGCCAAACACATGAAAAAGGCATACCTTGAATGGAACAAAGACCTCATAGAAGACGAAGTGATAGGACAGCACTTGGAAGAATTATCAGGCGGTAAAATAAATTTTTCTCATATAAAAAGCCTACTACCAAATGGCGAATTAGGAACTCCTAACGCACAAGGAATACCAGTAAAAAAACGCTTCGTTCCACAGAATGGGGTGAAAAAAGTCCAGCCCAACAAGAACAAAAACCATACACGCAAATAACCAACAACGCAAATAACCAACAACGCTCGCCCTATGGGCGAGCGTTGTTGCTGTGTCATATTATTTAACCACCACACCATTCTTTTTATTCTTTCTTTTGAAATGACTCTGCAAATCTATACTCACAAAACGTCTTATAGCCATATAAGTAGGATGTATAACATTTTGAGGACGAATATCGCTCTGAGTAAATAAAAACAAAAGGATACAAAAAACACCTATCAACGCCAAATACCCATACAACTCCTTCATAGTAACCATCAGAGCCTGCCCCTGCAACACCCCATACATACCATCCATCGGTATCCTATTAGCCAAAGGATTGACATTATCCAGTGAAGAACTAAGAAGAAGTATATTTTTTTTCAGCAGAAACTTCATCCACTGCCCCAACACAGCCGTACCAAGCACCGAACCAAAAGCCGCACTTATGAACGCCTGCACCGAAACAGCATGGAAGAAATGCTGAAAAGGCACCCTTGACAAAGCCGTAAGAAAGCAAATAGCTATTATAACATAACCAAAACCACGAAGGAACAAAGGCAAAATCAAAGCCTCTTTTGGTAAATTATAATCTATTGAAAAATAGAATATCACCAAATAACCGACAATACAAGAAAAAGCTATCACTGTCATTATTTTGTAAGACCATTTTCTAAGAGCAAATACCTGATAAGTGAAAAAAGCTCCCATCACCACACTTGCCAAAATGACCCAATTCATGGAAATGACATTCAGTGAATCATATCCCAAAACACTCTCCATGTAAATATGCTCTAACACATGGGACGGAGACAGTAAAATATCTATCACCACATATAACAAAAAAGTAAGATACACTATTTTGTATTTCCACGTATCCAGAGCGATAAAAGGATGCCTAATAAACGAAGCTCGCAGTAGATTTATACACAACGAAGTAATACCTATCCCCGCAACCAATTTTATATTTTTAGAATAAAACCAATCATAATGTTCCCCGTACACACATATAAAAATAATACTGAGTAACGTAACCGCCCACAATATAGCACCCATCCAATCTATACCATACAAAGGCAGTTTAGGCAATGTCCTACACGTACGGAAAAGTAAAATTATAAGCAACATCACACAGCCCAAAAGACCAATTATCAAAAGATGCATATACTCCCACATAGAGAAAAAAGCAGTGTAAATAGTAACCATACCACTTATCTGAATACACCCCTGAACTAAAAGATAAATAAAGCAAAAAAACACCGAAAGGTCTCTCTTAGGAGTGAGCCACAGCTGAATAGTAGAATTGCACTCAAAAGTAGCCCACATACGAAAAAAACCAGCAAAAAAGCACGTACCCACCAAAACAGGTATGCTATGAGTATTCATGCAAATAACATTGCTTATAATGATAGCCGTACAACACGTCAGCAATGACGTTTTAGATGTAAACCTGAACTTCAAACGGAACATAATGGCAAAAGTCAAAGCCATACCCACCATAGAAGCACACCCAGCCATCATTATATCTTCTTGCAACAAAGAAAGTGAACCCACCATCTCTCCCACAGCCGCCAGATAAACACCACCCGAGAGTTGTATTATTATGACAAAAAGAATCATCACCCACGGTTTGACTTTTTCAGGGACAAAATCACGTATAGCTGGGATAGAAAAAGGACCTATTTCGTGCATGATACTAATATTTTATTTCGCACTCCACGTTCATACCCGAGCGCAAACGAACCATATCCTCAGTCTTATTTTCTTTTGAAAAATCTATTCTCACAGGAATACGCTGCTCCACCTTGACAAAATTACCAGCAGAATTATCCTGCGGAATGAGTGAATAACTGGCGCCAGTAGCACGGGATATAGACGTTACAACACCTAAAAAAACAACACCAGGTATAGCATCCACCTCCATAGACACCACCTGACCATCTTTTATGTTGGCAGTTTGTGTTTCTTTGTAATTAGCCACCACCCAACGGTCATCATCATCTACCACATCTACCAAAGTCTGCCCCATTTGAATAAGCTGGCCCTCTTGAATGTTTTTTCGCCCAGTAGTACCATTGCACGGAGCAATAATGACAGTGTATGAAAGGTTTAGTTTTGCCAGCTCCAAAGCCGCAGCAGCCAACTGTATTCCTGCCTCTGTCTGGTCAAGTCTCTGAGTCTGCTCTTGTTTTACCAAAGTGGTAGATTTTTTCTGTCGTTCCAGCAATTCATACCGAGCCTTTGACGCATCATAATTGGTTTTTATAGCATCATACTGCTGTTTGGTAACAGCATTTTGCTCCAAAAGATTTTTATATCTCACGTATTCCCTCTGTGCATTTTCAAGACGTATTTTAGCCTCATCCAATGCAGCGTCGGACACAGAAATATTGCTTTGAGTAGTATGTATGGTAGTAGCCATAGCATTTTTTCCAGAAAGCGCATTTTGATAATCAGCCTCGGCCTGAGCCACACGGTAACGATACTCTGTATCCTCTATCAAAGCCAACGTATCACCTTTATTTACCTTGGCGTACTCCTTGAAGTATATCTTTGACACAAAACCCTGAACACGGGAATTTACCGGCACTATCAGTTGTTTTACCTGGGCATTATCTGTGAACTCCACATTGCCAAGATGGATAAATTGTGAAAATACCCATACCAATCCAAAAACTATCATAGCTCCCACTATGATATTAAAAATCAATTTTTTAAGTTTATATTTTATCATTTATCTAAAATTTACTTGTTATATATTTCCCGATGCTTTTTTCAGTCTATAATAATTAAAAAGAATGTTTACCCGTGCATTTGCCACTTGGAGTTGAGCACTTAATTTGGCATTGCTTGCATCCAACATATCGGTAATAAGTGCCAAATCATTCAAATAACGATTATTTATCACCGCATAGTTCTGCTCTGCCAGTTCAAGACTCTTTTCCTGAGTTTGAAAAATGGTAAAAGACTCCACAAAACGCACATAAGCCTCTTTGACACCCATTTGCACATTATCCATAAGAAGAGCGCGCTCCTGCTCAGCCCTAAGGGTAGAAATCTTAGCCTGAGCTGACTTTTTACCAGTCTTGAAAGTAGAAGCAATGTTGTATTTTAAGCCCACACCTACGTACCAATAGTTAAAATTCTTATTTAGCGGAGGCACCTCTATTATGATAGGACCATCAAAACGGTCTGCCGCAAACACCGCCACAGAAGGCATAGCCTCAGCCCGCACCAATTTTTCATTTTTCTTAGACATCTTAACCCCTATTTCAGACTGCCTTAAAATAGGAGAAGCCACAGAAGCAGTATTTTGCCAATCTTTCTCATCACTCACCAAAGGCAAAGCATTCACTATGGAAGTATCTACGTCTATGACAGTATTTGCAGAAAGTCCCAGAACAGTAACCAACTGGTTATTGATGATAGTCTGAGAGTTTTGCACCTGAGTGAGAGCAAGTTCCAAGTTTTTGAGTTGAAGCTCATAACGTGTAATATCGTTTTTAAGAGCCAAACCCTGATTTTCCTTGGCTTTAATATCGTCCAAAAGCCGTTTAGTCTGTTCTATATTTTGCACATATACAGCACATTGATTTTTCAGTTTATACAGTTCCAAATAATTGCCTACCAAAAGAAAACGAATATCTTGCCTATTTTTCTCCACATCCAAAGAAGCTATTTCCTTAGCCAATTTTGCCATACCAACCGCATGAGACACCGCCCCACCAGCATATATTACCTGTGAAGCCTCCAAAGCAAAATTATTGCCAAGCTCAGGCATATCAGCCACTTCACCATTTGTGAAATTTCTATCTGAAAGCCACCCATCTCCTATGTAACTAAAAGAAAGTGAAGCATCTATCTGTGGTAACATAGCATTTTTAGCCACCTTAACTCCATGCTCAGCCTCTTTTTCTGCCAAAAAAGCACTGCGGATGGCATGACTGTTTTGCTCTGCCAGACTGTACATATCTTCAATACTCAAAACACGCCTTTGCACCACCTGAGCATCAACATAAACGGCACTGCTGAATGACAAAAACGCCCATAAAAACCATTTAATACTATTCATATTTTATAACTTTTTTTCTAAGCGCAAATTTCAGAAAAAAGCACCCTTCTGAGTAGTTTTATGATACACAGTATTGGTTTTATTTGTACATATAAAAAATAAAATGATTATTTTTGCAGTAAACAAAAACACATGAAACACACTCTTAGAATAAAAAACATAAGTGATTTATCTAATTTGGAATATCACAAAAGCGATATACATTCTATAATATCACAAGAAGAGTATTTTAAAAATGATGTAATTTCAAAAATGGGAGATCCAACCATAGCAAATGCCTCAATAGCTATATTGGTTTTATCTGGAACATGCACCATGCGTATTAACTACAACCAACACAAAATAGGGCATAACACATTGATACTGTTGTCATCATCTCACCTTTTTTGTTTCAGACAATGTAGCGATGACTTCTGCGCTCAAACCATCATGGTAAGCAAAGACTTCATGGATGAAATGGACTCTACTGACATGATATACAAAAGGATAAAATACGGAGTAAAACTATACAACACACCAATAGTAAACATTAGCAAAAAAGAAACAAACACTCTTCTTTTTCACATGAAAAAGATAAATGACAACATTCAAAATACAGGACATTTTTATCATAAAGAAATGATACTAAATTCTTTATTTGCTTTTTACTTAGACACCAGTAACATCATAGACCACAAAGATGATTTCCTTAAAGATACTAACATAACACGTCATGAAAATATTGTAAAAGAATTTTTAGACATTCTGAGCAGCAATTATAGAAAAGAGCATAAGGTAGATTTTTATGCCTCATCGCTAAACATATCCGCACATTACCTCACACTGATAGTAAAAAAGATAACTGGTCAAAGTCCTTCAGATTTTATTTTTGAGATGCTATACAGCGATGCACGCCACCTGCTGCGTCATTCAAAATTATCCGCACAGCAAATATCCACCGCTTTGAACTTTTCAGACCAATCCTCCTTCGGTAAATTTTTCAAGCGAAAAGCAGGCATTTCCATATCTGACTACCGAAAAAACAACGCATAAAAAAACGCTCGCCCGTAGGGCGAGCGTTGTTGCTGCGGAATGTATATCTACACCCCGAATTTTATAAATTTCAATATCTCATCCAAAGAATCAGCAGCCTTGAACACACCTCCCTTTTTATTGGTATCCATAGGCGCACCAGCCAGTTTCTTACTCCAACCCTCAAACTGAGTGTAGCACACCACCGGTTTTCCCACCTGCCACGCGTACGCCACTTCGGAGAGAGTACCAGCGCCACCAGCCACAGACACTACCACATCGGCACTATTGACTATAAGTTGGTTTCTCGCCCAGCCCATACCAGAAGGTATGATGATGTCTACAAAGTCATTTGCATCATCCTTTTTATCACCAGGCAAAATACCAACGGTAGTACCATAAGTATATCCAGACGCATTTTTAGCACCCTTGCATACAGCTTCCATAAAACCAAATACACCGCCACACACTATTGTATAGCCTGCTTCGGCTAATGCCTGACCGAGAGTAAGTCCAAAATTATACACATCCACGTTGCAACGCGTCTGGTTAGGACCTATCACACTGACTGTTTTTCTTCTACTTGACATTCTTTTTTTATTTACATTCATTTTTGCTACTAAAAGCAGGTGCAAATGTAACTAAAATATTCTATTTTTCGTTCATCACTGTGTTTTGTCTTTCTATGGACTCAGCATGAATAGCCTCAAAAACGGTACGGATAAAAGGCTCGGTAAGTTTTTGACGCTCTCCGTCTGCCACAGTCTTAGCAAGGACATCTTCCCAACGAGAACTTTGAAGTATCGCCATATTGTTATCTCTTTTTAGAGTACCTATCTGTTCAGCCACATTCATACGCGCACCGAGAATGGCTATCAGTTGGTTATCTATTTCGTCTATCTGCTGACGCAAAGCTGAAAGTTTCACAGCCGCTTCACCACCCACATCCGCCTTACGAAGGTAAAGCTCTTCGGTCATTTTTTTGACAACATCTGGTGTTAGCTGTTGAGAAGCATCGCTCCACGCTTCGGCTGGGCAACAGTGGCTCTCTATCATAAGGCCGTCAAAACGAAGGTTAAGAGCCATTTGGGATACAGGCATTATCAGTTCTCTGCATCCTGAAATGTGAGACGGGTCGCAAATGATAGGAAGTTCTGGATGACGACGACGTAACTCAATAGGTATCTGCCACTGAGGAACGTTGCGGTATTTAGTCTTGGCGTATGATGAAAAACCACGGTGTATAGCACCTAATTTCTTGATACCGCAAGCGTTAAGACGTTCTATTGCTCCCATCCATAGGTCAAGGTCTGGATTCATAGGATTTTTTACCAGCACTACTTTATCGGTATCGCGCAGAGCCTCCGCCAATTCCTGCATAGTAAAAGGGCTTGCAGTGGTACGTGCGCCTATCCACAGCACATCAACATCGTATTTCAAAGCCAGACGTGCGTGTTCAGCATTAGCTACTTCGGTACCTATTTTGAGTCCGAGTTCTTTTTTTACTCTTTGAAGCCATTTGAGACCTTCTTCTCCCACTCCTTCAAAACTTCCGGGGCGGGTACGTGGCTTCCATATTCCAGCGCGAAATACGTGAATATTGCGGTGAATGAGGTTTCTGGCGGTATTCATCACCTGTTCTTCTGTCTCTGCGCTACATGGTCCTGCTATGCCAAGTGGTATGTTTTTGTTTCCAAGCCCCCAGTTTTCCATAGGGATAATGTCAAATGTGTTCATTGTTTTATGTTTTTTGATTATTTATTCAGTGTATATTTTATTAAATTCTTCTCTTGTTATGCCATAAAGTACCTCATCGTACAGTTTTCCTTCTTTTTCCAGTCCGCTACGCAAAAAACCTTCCCGCGTTAGTCCATTTTTCTCCATAACGCGCACCGATGCTACGTTGAACGCAAAAGCCGAAGCCTGCACTTTCTGTATAGAAGCATCCTCGAACGCTTTTTTCAATACCGCCGCCATAGCTACCGTGGCTATTCCTTTGCCCCAATATTTCTTTCCAAGCCAATAGCCTGCCTCAGCCACATGATGTTTGTTACATCCACCCACCTGATAACCTGCTACGCCTGCTATTTCTCCGTCTACCAAAATGGTTTCTGACTTAACGGCACTACCATCGGCTATAACCACGGAAATAAAATCTTGTGCGTCTTTTTCAGCGTATGGAAAAGGGACTATATCACTCAGAGTTTTACAAACATCATAGTCATTGAGCAAAAGCGATATTTCCTTTGCCTGAGACATCGCCATGGGGGTTAGTTCTATTTTCATCTCATTTTTTGTTTCTATCCAACACCTCGCGTACTTTATTAGCCTGAGTGATAAGAGTTCTCACCACATCGGCGTTGGATGATTTTATGGCGTGTTTAAAAAGGATGAGATTTTCTATGTACTCATCCAAAACATCTACCACAGCGTCTTTGTTTTCTGTAAAAATAGGCACCCACATATCGGCACTACTCTTTGCCAGACGAGCCGTAGATGCAAAACCACCTGCTGCCAGATTGGTTATATTTTCCTCACTACGCTCTTTGTTCAGTACCGTCAGTGCCAACGCATAAGACGATATATGAGAAATATGAGACACGTACGCCACACTGACATCATGTTTTTCTGGTGTCATCTTCACTATTTCAGCACCCAGAGTACGATACATTTGCTCCACTAATGCCTCTTTGTCTTTATCGCCATCTGAATATGGTAGCATGATGACTGTATGACCTTGGAAAAGGTCGTCTTTTGCAGCCAAAGGGCCTGAATACTCAGTACCTGCCATAGGGTGTGTTGGCACAAAACGTCTATAAGCTGGATGTTGCTCCACACTTTCTACTATGTTTTTTTTGGTACTACCAACATCCATAACTGTGGTATATCCTCCACTGATGTCAAGAACAGTCTTAACTATCCTTGCTGAAACATTAACAGGTGTGGCAACTATAACTATGTCTGCTTTGGACGCTTGTTCTATGTTCACTATTTCATCTATCAGACCGCATTTGAGAGCCTGCTGTTCATGCTCGTGGTCTATATCCATCCCGAGTACTTTATGTGCAAAACCGTTTTTTTTCAGCCCCGCCACTATGGAACAGCCTATCAGTCCGAGTCCTATGACGCTTATTTCGTATGATTTCATTGTTTAGTCTACATTATGTTTGTAAATACCTTGTATTTCCAGTTCTTCTGTCTGATGAGAAACTACTTCCATGGCAGACATAAATGTCGGTAGCGAAGGGAACATCACATCTGCATAAAAAGCATATTCCCACGGGCGTTCCATTATTGCTACGGACTGTATCTTAGTAAGGTTGAGCCCGTGCATGGCAAAAACAGACAGTATCCGCGCAAGACTTCCACTTTCGTGTTTTGAAACAAAGCGTATTGATGCCTTATCTGCGTCTTTTGGTATTTGCTCATTGGCGTGTCCTACGACAAAAAAACGAGTGTAGTTATTGGTCATAGTCTGTATGTTTCGTCCCAATATTTCTAATCCAAAAAGCCGTGCGCATAGTTCGGATGCTATTGCTCCGGTAGTTTTCATCTTTTTAGTAGCCACCATTCGTGCAGAACGCGCTGTGTCGTTGCTCTCCAAAAGACGTATTTCTGGGTACTGCTGGAAAAAATTTTCACATTGAAGAATGGCCATCGGATGAGACTCCACTTCTGTAAGGTCTTCTATCCTAACGCCTTTGTTTGCCAAAAGGCAGTGGTTTATCTGCACATACACCTCGCCTATTATTTTCTGTCCATACAGTCCCAAAAGTTTGTGGTTTTGGAGAAGCGAACCAGCTATGGAGTTTTCTATCGCCATAACTCCAAAGTCTGCCACGCCGTCTTCTATTGCCTGAGGCACTTCTTTAAATGTAGCACATTCTACAAAATCAGCCTCTCTGCCGAAATATTTTTCCACAGCCACATGGTGGTATGAACCTTTGATGCCTTGAATGGCTATTGTTAATATTTTTTCCATTTTTCTAATAAAAAACCGCTTTCAGTATACTGAAAGCGGTCATGCTATATTATTTTGTATATTCCTTTTTTACCTATGCACATATAACAGACCGCTCTGCATTCCATAATAGAATCCAAAGTAATAAAAGCTGTTAAAAAATGTGCATATTTGCTTCATACCTCTTCTTTGAGATTTTACTTTCGTATTTTTCAGGGCTATAAGTTATATTTTCATCATCATCCTAAGTCCAACGATGCAATATTCGGAATTTTTTTTCACACTCACAATATTTTTCGCAAAAAAACTTTCATCTCCTTTATCTGCCTACCTGTAAAAATGGTAATTCTTTCTGTAATAGGTATTATAGATAGCTATAAACATATCCATAAATTTGCCAGCACCAAGTGATTATTTTTTCTACTAAAATAAGTAGAATCAAAAAAAAACTTAACTTTATGTATAACATTAAAAAAAACAAACGAACTATGAAACGCAAAATCTACATCTTACTTCTAATATTTCATACCCTATTTACCTTTGGGCAAACAGACACAGCTAAAATACACATTTTGGACGAAGTGGTAGTTACTGGATCACGAGAACGGGTAGAACTTCGCCTTCTGCCTATCAACGTATCTGTCATTGGAAATAAACAAATAAAACAGCGACACGACGCCTCTATTCTTCCTTTATTGACAGAGCAAATACCAGGACTTTTTATTACATCACGTGGAGTATTAGGCTATGGAGTAGCCTCTGGCGCAGCAGGAGGTATCAGCCTTAGAGGTATCGGAGGTAGCCCTACCACTGCAATGTTGATTCTAATAGATGGACACCCGCAGTACATGGGGCTTATGGGACATCCAATAGCCGATGCTTATCAATCTACATTCGCCGAAAAAGTAGAGGTAGTACGTGGTCCTGCGTCTGTTCTTTATGGCTCCAATGCTATGGGTGGTGTCATCAATATCATAACCAATACCCCCACACAAGACGGAGTAAAGGGAAATGCCTTAGTGTCATATGGTTCATTCAACACATTAACTTCTGACCTAACAGCAAAAATAAAACATCGCGGTTTTTCAGCCACCGTTTCTGCTTGGTACAACAATACCGATGGGCATCGTGAGCGTATGGATTTTGAACAGTTCGGCGGGTACATAAAATTGGGTTACATATTTTCAGAACATTGGAGTGTAAATGCCGATGTTAATATCACACATTTTAACGCATCAAACCCTGGAACAGTGTCCTCTCCTGTTTATGACAATGACTCTTACATAACGCGAGGCATGTCTTCTTTTTCTTTGGAAAATACATACAGCAAGGCTTCTGGGGCTTTGAAAATATTTTACAACTGGGGATTCCACAAGATAAACGACGGCTATTCACAAGGACAAGATCCAAAAGAATACCTTTTTCACTCAAAAGACATCATGTTAGGTGTAAATATGTACCAAAATATATCGCTAACTAAAAGCACCCTGATGACCATAGGTGCAGATTATCAGCTCTTTGGTGGCAAAGCATGGAACGCTTTTTTCAATGAAAACAGCACAGATATAGTGGATACCACTATGAACGAGATAGCTATATATGCAGATTTTAGGCAGAAAATAATGGATATTATGACCATTGACGCAGGTATTCGTTATGACAATCATTCGCAAAGTGGAGCGCAG
>JAQUTH010000157.1 GCA_028709885.1 Flavobacteriales bacterium | reverse complement strand
AAAAACGCCTTGTTGTATTTCATTTCATCATCGTATTTTGAGATAGCTCTTAATACAGATGTTCTATCGCGATGAATGATTGACGCTATCTTAACTGGTGTAAGCCCTTTTTCGTGGCAATGATGTATGAATATTGCTCTTGGATAGTAAAGGTCCAGCGTACGCCCTTCTTTGCTGTATTCTATGGGAGATAGACCCGTTACTATTTGTATAGCACCTACTATCTGAGTGATGATGTTTTTTTCTTCAAGTATGTTCATGATGTTATGTTTATTAATAAGTTATTACAAGTTTTGTGCCTTCTGGATAGCAGAAAGCCTTGTTAAATAGTTTTTTGCATCGTGCTGGTGATTGATGATAGTTCGGTGCGTTTCGTCCCATAGTTTGCAATATCCATACTCTGGGTGTACCATATTGCTGTGTCCGTCATCAAAAAAAGGGCAGACTCCGCACGATGTGGGTTTTTCGTAAAAGACGATGTCATTTATGGTTATGCTCATGGTGTTTATTTTAGTAGTTCAGGGTTATCGTATATGTTACCTATCATGACGATGTTATCGTTTCCAAAATGATAAGCAAACGAACCTCTTTTGTCTTTATCATCTAAAAAATATGTACCTTGGTCAAAGACGACAACGGCTTTCGTTTTTTCTCCTAAATGTTTTACACTCAGGCATTCTATTTCTAAAATATCCCCTTCGTAAATTTCTTTCCCATGTAAGTCCTCCGTTTCTGTAAACTGACCTATGGTTTTTTCGTCCACTTCAAAATTGGCTTCTGTGATACCGTCAAAATAAAATTTTTCTACTGGTGCTACGTAAACCTTTCCTCTGTTGTGTATGAGGTCGCCGTAAAGCCATTGTCCTGTTTTGATGGTCTTAGCTCTAAATTTTATTGTTCTCATTGTGTTATGTCTATTTTTCGTTTATAATCCGCTCTATTGTTCTTCTTAGAATATCAATAGGTTCATTGAGTGCATCAATTTGTCTCTCTGTTAAATTATGCCCTAATAAGCGCAAAGCACTATCCATGTTGATATCAAGTGGAAGCTCTCCACCTTTTGATTTTGAGTATATTAAATCATTAAAGTTTATTGTATCGTAGCACCCGAAGAGGATGTATTTATTTTCAAAATTTCGCCCTGCCTCAAATGCCATCATCGCAACAAGGCTAATTTTGTCTTCTATGTTTTGTAAGTTATTCATGGTTTTTATTTATTTTTCCTTTCTAATAATTCCGATAAGTCCATATTAAAATCTATGAGACTTTTGAAAAATTCACGAAGAGCAATCTCCTGTGCTAAAAGCTGTATTTGTGCTTTAAGGTCATGCGATATGGCATTGTCTTGTATCTGAGCGAGTACACGTTTAAAATCATTGCGTTCTGCTGGTGATACGGTAGATGTATGCATGTGTGATTTAGCTTGTGTCTCTATCCTTGATTTAGCTTCGTTGAAAATGCGTGCTGACTCATCCTTAGAGAGCTTAATGATAGCTTTTGATGCGTCTATGTGGGTTTTACCGTGTTCGTCCGTCCTACGTCCTAAGAGGTGGTTAAAAACGTGTCCTCCTGCGGTGAATATATCGTCAGTGGAGAGGTAATGTTTGTATGCGTTTAGGCATAGTTTGTCCCCGGCTTGTTCATCTTCTTCTGGTGTAGGTATGTGTACTTGCAGTGTTTTGGCTTCTCGTTCTTGTGCTATCTGCGCACGACGTTGTGAGGTGTTGTAGGTAGTGAGGTAGTGGCGTAACTTCACTTCTGCCAGGTATGTAGGTAGTAGTTTATCTGTGGTTGCTACTGCATCTATTCCGTCCTTGATGGCTTTGTGGGCTTCTTCGGCACTGATGTTTTTGTATGATGTAGATAGTATTTCAGCGAGTTTAGAGCCCAAAAACTTGATGTCATCTACTGAGATGTTAAAGCCACAGTAGCGGTATATGTCTGCTATGATGGTCTTGCATTTGGTCAGTAGGATTGTGGTATTTTCTTCTCTAACTGGTAGTGTGTCAGCCAAGTGTCCAGAGGGTGTCTGTAACGCTGGTGTCTGTGGTGCGTAAGTAGTGATTTGTGTTTCCATGATTTATTCTTTTAGTGCTTCGGCGAGGTTTTGCATTTGTTGTGCTATTTTACTCTGTGGTGCGTTTTGTGGTGCGTTATAAGACGCTTTTCGGGTGTTCCACGTAACGAGAGCTGCGTGCCAGTCTTTCATTTTATTTTTGCCGACATACCAGTCTTTGGATGTATAAAAAGCAACAAAAGCACGTGCGTTTACCGTGTAGCCCTGCTCTGCTATGTAAGTGGCTACTTCGTCCTCTGTGGGTGAGAGAAACCGTTTTTCGGTCTTTTTGCCTGTGGAGGGGGGTAGGGGGATGGTTGTGTTGTTTTGGTTTTCTAAGTAAAGTTTTTCTGTGTTTTCAGAATTATTTTCAGAGAGTGAAAAAGAAAGCTCGTCTTTCTTTTTTATACTTTTTTCTTCTATTTTATTTACTTTACTTTTGTTTTCTTTTCTTTGTGTACTTTTTGCGCATTTATCCGCTATTCTTGTACATTTATTATCAATAATTGTACATTTATCCGCTTTTACGCAAGAAAGGAGGTTATACTCGGAAATATCAAACTTTTTACGTGCCATAGTGCAGATGGTTTGATAGCGTTCTTGTATGCCTCGTGAGGTTATGACACCCTCATCAAAAAGATTTTTTTCAAATAACCCGATGGAGGCGCAGCATTTAATCACTTCCAGTATATAAGCCTCGTCATACCCAGTCTTTTCCGAGATTATGAAGGGCAACTCTTCGTCCCACCTCATGTAATACCCATTCTTATAGATGTTACATAGCAGGAGAGCATATACGGAAATAGATTTGCACCCTTGGTACTTGATGAGCTTTCTTATCTTTATGTCTTCAAAGAAATCCACATCAAGCGGGAAATATCCTAATCCTTGTTTTTGTGTTCGTGCCATTTTATTTATTTTTTTTAGTCCTCAGGGCAGGATTTGAACCTGCATGATTGATTTAGCTACTCACTTAGTATTTTTATCTACGGATTTCCACCGTGTGCTGTTGTAGGTTTTGGTTTCAATTATAAATAACTTTGTTTACCTTTCT
>JAQUTH010000039.1 GCA_028709885.1 Flavobacteriales bacterium | reverse complement strand
TTTTTTTATTTAACGCTGTTACCATTTATTAAAATGGATATTTTCAGCCTTGTATTTATCTTTCGGATTTTCATCTTTTGACGGATAACCGATAGGAATAACATTTAACGGTATAATGTTTTCAGGCATACCAAAAAACGTTTTTACATCTTTGATAGACTCTTCTTTTGGATACACAGCCGTCCAGACAGCCCCTAACCCCATGCTTTGAGCCGCAAGGAGTATGTTTTGAGAAGCGGCAGAGCAGTCTTGTATCCAAAATTGTTGAGCCTCTGCCTCGCCAGCTTTGTTCAAATCTCCGCATACAATAACGGCAGCAGCAGCTTCACGCAACATCTGAGCTCTTGGCAATACATTTGCCAGAGAATCCATTACAGCGCGGTCATTTATCAATATAAACGCCCATGGTTGCTTATTCATAGCCGTAGGAGCAGCCATGGCAGCTCTTACCAATGTATCAAGCTGTTCATTAGTAACTTTTTCTTCTGTGTAATTACGAACACTTTTTCTCTGGTGGATGTTTTGTATAACAGCGTTATCTATCTGTTTTTCAGTTGGTTTATTGCTTTTATTGGTAGCCAAGACAGCAAATACTCCAATTAAAATAAGGAGCAGTACAATGTTTAAAATTTTTGAAATATTCATATTTTTATGTTTTAATGTATGCAAATGTAAACTTTTGTTTTTTTTACAACAAAATAAGAAGGCTTGTAATGAGTTAAATAAATTATAAAAAACAGTTTTGTTAAAAACGCTAAAAAATAAGATAAAAAATCATCTCATTGACAACGTTTTAGCTATATTTATATACCAAACTAAAAACAAAACCAAAATGTACAGACAAGAAGAATCTAAACTCATTGCTGGACTGGCAATAGGCGCTCTTATAGGCGTAGGAGTTACTTATTTAGTATTTACTGCCAGAAGAGGTCATTGGCTACAACACATGCAGTCATGGGCAGGAAAAGTAAAACAAGACATGAGCGCAATGGAAGAAAAATGCACATCCGCTGCTTGTCATTGCGATGATGAAAAAACGGTTCCCCCAACCGAATAACGCACCATGGAGCAAGACGTAAACGATGCTTTCAAGACGTTAAAAACATCTTCAAAGGCATATATAAAATCAAGTCTTATCCTTCTAAAACTGAACGTGTACGAGAAAACAGCCCTACTATTGGGTGTAGTCTCGTACAGTTTGGTTTTTATGATAATAAGCGTCATTGCGCTAATTTTCATGTTTTTACTCTTAGGATTCGTACTTTCATATATATTTGAAAGTCTTATTTTGGGCTTTTTGGCAGTGTTTTTGCTATGTGTGGCGTCTTTGATGATAGTGTATTTTTTGCGTAATGATATAAAAAAAGCTGTAATCAACACCGTGATTAGCACTTTGGAAGACAATGATAAATCAGAAAAAATACTTACCGATGGAAATGAGAATTGACAGCCCGCTAAATAGGCTTATGGCAGAAAAAAATGAAGTTATTACAACACTAAATAATGAGCAGAAAAAGATAAACACTTCTATTACTTTTATAAGTCAAAACTACCGTTCTGTGGTATTGTATGCAGTAAAAAAACTAATTTTTCCAGCAGAAAAACAAGTGAAAGAGCAGACTAAAAACGCTGTTTTCTCATCAATAAAAAAAGCATTTTTGCCTCTTGTCTTAGATTTTGTGATAGGAAAAATAATGTCGTTTTTCTTTCGTCGCTCACACCAATGATAATATCTGTTCAGGAGCATCTACCACACACATAGGATGTTCGTTTTCAAGCTCTTCTTTTGACCTAAAACCCCAAGAAACACCCACAGTATCCACATTTGCAGTCTTACCGGTGAGCATATCTACCGCCGAATCACCAACGTACAGCACATCTTCTGTTGCCACAGACGACAGAGATATAATCTCATTTACCGCATCTGGTGCTGGTTTAATAGGGATGCCTGCTCTTTGTCCAAAAACAGCCGAAAAAATGATATTGGGAAAGAAATGACTAATCAATTTTTCTGTTCCAGCTTGATATTTATTGGACAAGACAGCTATTTTTACGCCCTTTTTGTCTAAATGTTCTAAAAGCAATGAGATACCTGTATATGGTTCAGTGTATTGGTAAATGTGTTTTTGATAGTACTGCACAAATTCCAAACGTATAGTTTCTACATACTCAGGTGTGCGCAGATGACATGGTAGGGCGCGTTCCACCAATTTGGCTATACCATTTCCAACATATGTACGATAAACATCACGGCTATGTGTTGGATAGCCGTGATGTGTCATTATGTGGTTACAAGATTCGCTAAGGTCTCCTATGGTATCCAAAAGAGTACCGTCCAAATCAAATATTACGAGTTTTTTCTTCACCTAAAACTAATCGTTCTTTACCTCTTTTCCTATTCTGTAATATTTGAAACCTTCGTTGTGGAGTTCCTCTTCATCGTAAATGTTACGTCCGTCAATTATGATATTTCCACAAACAAGTTCTTTTATTTTAGTCCAGTTAGGCAAGCGAAATTGTTTCCATTCGGTAGCCAAAATGATAGCATCTGCGTCTGTTGCAGCATCGTAAATGTTTGAGCAATAAGTTATAGTATCTTTCAAATAAAACTCTTTTGCTGTTTCCATGGCAATAGGGTCAAAGGCGCGTACTTTTGCACCCATTTCTACCAAACGTTTGGCTATGTGAACGGCAGCACTCTCGCGTACGTCATCTGTTTCAGGTTTGAAAGCCAATCCCCATAGTGCTATCGTCTTGCCATTTATATTTCCTCCAATGGCTGAAAGTAGTTTTTCAACAGCAACGTCCTTTTGACGTTGATTGGTTTTTTCCACTTCTTCTATTATGGTCATAGGGTAGCCGTGTGAGCGTCCTATTTCTACCAAAGCCTTGCTGTCTTTTGGAAAGCAAGAGCCTCCATAACCAGCTCCCGGGTATAGAAAACGACGTCCTATGCGAAGGTCGGCTCCTATGGCTTTGCGGACATTTTCTGCGTCAGCTCCTACTTTTTCGCATAGACCTGCTATTTGGTTCATAAAGGATATACGTGTGGCAAGCATTGCATTGGCGGCGTATTTTGTCATTTCAGCAGATGCTACATCCATGAAAAATATCTTGAAACCTCCCAATGTGAGTGGTTTGTATAGTTTTTCCATCAGTTGTTTAGCGCGTGGTGTGTTTACGCCTATAACTACACGGTCTGGTGCCATAAAGTCTGCCACAGCTGTTCCTTCTTTCAAAAATTCAGGGTTTGATGCAACATCAAATTCCAAATCCGAAAGCCCTCTTTTCTCTAATTCCTCACGTATGGCAGCTTCCACTTTTATGGCTGTACCTATTGGTACAGTGCTTTTAGTTACCAACATAAAATATTTGGTGGCATAGCGTCCTATGGTGTGTGCTACTTCTAAAACGTATTTGAGGTCTGCGCTACCGTCTTCAAGTGGTGGTGTTCCAACGGCAGAAAAGATTACTTGTGCTCCATTTTCTATACATTCTTTGAGTGAAGTGGAAAATTTCAAACGTCCTTCTCTCATATTTTTACGTACCAAATCATCCAGTCCTGGTTCATAAATAGGCATAATGCCCTCTTTTAGCTTCTGAATTTTCTGTTCATTTACATCTACACATGTAACATTAGTGCCTATTTCAGCAAAGCAAGTGCCTGATACTAAGCCTACATATCCTGTTCCTACTATTGTAATTTCCATAATAATACTTGTTTTATTTATCTATCAAAAATACGTCTTTTATACTTTTTACACACTAATTAGACTATTTTTTTAAATAAAAAACATCTACCGAAGTAGATGTTCTACGTTTTGCATTTTATTGCTCGCGGGTAAGGACTTCTCCGTCTGAAAGGAAAAGGCTATCTTGCGTTATCTTGCTGATTTTAAGAGTATCAATAGATGTGAATGCTTCGCCAGAGCCCTCAGATGTAGCTTTGATGAAAAGGCTGTCTTTTTTCTGCTCCCATGAAATAAGAGTCAGTGTGTGCATATTTATGGATTTTGCAGTACCGTCAGCGCATAGTTCCATGCCTTGAACGGCTGGTTCTTGTCCCGGTATCGGCATGACCCATTTACCTACCAAAGATGGTTCTTTTTCTCCTGCGCAGGCGCACAATGCTATCATAGCAATGGAAATAAGTGTTTTTTTCATGGTTTAAAAATTTAATTAATAAATTATATGTAGACACAAAGTTAGTGAATATTATATATATAAAAATAATTTAACTTTCATTTTTATTTTGAATAGATAAAAAAACTTAATTTTGAGGTTCTTAAAGACATAAATATATAAAACCATGAATATCCTTATAGCTGAGGACAACGAAAGTAATTACCTGCTTCTTAAACACATCTTAAAGGAGCATACTCTCACATTGGCTATCAATGGTTTAGATGCTGTTAATAACGCCAAAATGACACATTATGATGCTATACTTATGGACATGAAAATGCCTGTTATGGGAGGTTTGGAAGCTACAAGAAAAATAAGAGAATTTGACCCAAATGTACCTATAATCGCTATTACAGCTAATGCTTTTGAGTCAGACAAGTTAAGTGCTTTTGATGCTGGCTGTAATTTTTTCGTAGCAAAACCTATCAAAAAAGAGGAATTGATATCTATTTTAAATGGTCTTAGCGTTTCTGATAAATAATTTTCTACCTTTTTATTATTTTATTATTTTCTACATTCTTGATGCAGTTTTTTTTCTGTGATAAAATCACTTCGTATTTTAGCGTGATAGCCATAGTGTTTTTTGTGTATTTTACGACAACTATTTGACAACATTTGCAGTTAATTAACAGAATAACTCGGTTTGATTAACATTTTTTTGTATTTAGGTCATAAAAAAAGCCTCAAAGTAAAACTTTAAGGCTTGTATTGTGCTGAATGTCAGCTGTTTTAAGAATGAGCCGGTGGAGAGATTCGAACTCACGACCCCGAGATTACAAATCACGTGCTCTGGCCAACTGAGCTACACCGGCGGTGTCATTATTACGAGTGCAAATGTACGACTATTTTTCATTCCTGCAAGCATTATAATGACTTTTTTTGAAAAAATTATTGATTATTTTTTTCAATATAATCTAATATTTTGGTAATCAAATGCAAACGGTCAACACCCATTACATTATGTTCATGCCCCGGATAAATCATATAATCCAGTTGAATGCCATTATTCACACTTTCACGCAAAAGCTCTTGGCTCTGTTGCCATACCACAACAGGGTCAGCAGTACCATGAATGACCAGCATAGGCTTTTTCAGGTTCTTTATCTTACTCAAAAGAGAAGCATCAGCAAAACCCTGCGCATTATCCTGCGGAGTATCCATATATCTTTCGGTGTACATCACCTCATACCATTTCCAGTCCACCACAGGACCACCAGCTACAGCTACGTTAAAAACATCAGGATTTTCAAACATAAGAGTGGAAGCCATAAAGCCTCCATAACTCCATCCGTAAACAGCTATCCTCTCAGGGTATATGTAAGACTGGTTTTTAAGAAAATCAATACCCACCATTTGGTCTGCCATTTCTAACTTACCACATTGACGATGTATAGCGCTTTCCCAGTCAAACCCACGAGCAGGAGTACCTCGTCCATCCATAACAAAAACCACATAACCTCTCTCTGCCATAACGTGCATCCACATCTGTGCTCCACCTTGGAAAACGTTTTTAACCATTTGCATATGTGGACCTCCATAAACATACAAAAGCACTGGATAACGGCGTGTAGGGTCAAAATTTGAAGGAAAAACTGTGTACGTGTTGTATTCCAATCCGTTTTTTATGATTCGTCCTATTTTCACGTTGCCAACAGTGTAATTTTGAAGAGGATTTTTGGATTCAAAAACACTTCTGACTGTTTTTCCCATGTTCCTACCGTCTTTGGTAAGAGCGGTCAGTTCTACCTTAAAAGGCGTTTCAAGTGCAGTATAAGTACATACCATGTATTTTCCAAGAGGGTCAACAAAACCGTTCCAAGTACCTTTTTCTCCATGCACAAAACCTACCTTGCTGGTTTTTAGGTCTGTAAATTTAATTGTTCTGTCCAGACCATTATCAGCAGTTGCCACATAATAGAACATATCGCCTACAAGACCTATGACGCGTTCTACCTGAACAGCTCCGTCAGTAGCACGTCCCAAAAGCGTGCCAGAAGTAGAATAGCGGTAGTAGTGGACATTGCCGTCGCGTTCACTGCGCCAAAACATCTCATTAGGACGTGAAGGAAAGAAAATGGCAGCCTCTTCTGGTTCTACCCATTTATCTGAATCTTCTGTAAAGAGGGTCTTGACAAAAGCACCAGTGGCAGCGTCAAACTTATTGAAACACATGTGTTTTTGGTCTCTGGTGAGTTCTGCCACGTAGATGTATTTTTCTGACGGGTCCCAAGTAACAGCCGTGAGATAATCCTCTGCAGCACCTTGTTTTTTTATCTCTACTGTTTTTGCGGTAGCTATATCGTAAATATGGAGCGTTACCTCTTCGGACTTTTCGCCAGCCATAGGGTAGCGTATGTTTTTAACGGTAGCTATGCGTGTAGATGTGTTTACCAATGGATATTGCGCTACTGAACGTTCATCTTTTCTGTAAAAAGCTATTTTATTGCTTTTAGGAGAAAAGAAAATACCACCTGATATTCCGAACTCATTGCGATGCACCGTTTCGCCGTTGACAATGCCGTCAGTAACTCCGTCGGTAGTTACACGCACCGTTGTTTTACCATTTGCTTGAAAATAAAGGTCTCCATCCTTGCTATAAGCCCATGCAGTGGCAGAGGGTGCTATCTGTTTATATGTGCAAATGACATCGGTAGAAAGTAGTTTTTCTCCTTTTTTAGTAGAAACTGAATATCTGTACACGCCTTTTGGCAGGTAAATGTACATATTATCAGCATCTTTCCACGCAAAAGAAGATGATACGTAAGGTATATTTTCGGAAAAAGCCTTTTCCAAATCTGCCTGTGTTATTACCGTTTTTCCACCAGAAATGGTTTCAAGGACTATATTTCTCTTTGATGTATCAAAATAAGCCCACCGAGCTCCCGTAGGTGCCCACGAGATATTTAGCTGTTTTTCGGGAGAAAATTTCTGAGCCGAAAGGACAGCGTCTTGAAGTGTTATTTTGCTTTTCTGAGCCGAAACCCCCATGCTCAATATCACACAGAGTAAAAAAACAATGTTTTTAAGTGTTTTCATATCTAAATACTATAATTCATTTTCCGAACCATCTCCTTTTTGCCCCATGAGCATAAGGTAAGATTTTATTATATCATCTATTTTTCCTGACAAAACGCCCTCTGTATCAGATGTTTCATAACCACTACGAAGGTCTTTTACCAGTTTATAAGGATGAAGAACGTAGTTTCTTATCTGGCTTCCCCATTCTATTTTCATCTTGCCCGCTTCTATTTCGGAGCGTTTGGCTTGACGTTTTTCTATTTCTATCTTATATAACTGTGAACGAAGTAGTTGCATAGCCTTAGCTTTATTTTCAAGTTGGGAACGCGTTTCCGTATTTTCTATCACAATACCGCTTGGAGCATGGTGCAGACGCACGCCAGTTTCCACTTTATTGACATTCTGACCACCAGCGCCGCTACTTCTAAACGTATCCCAAGTGATATCTCCCGGGTTTATGTTTATCTCTATGGTGTCATCCACCAGCGGAAAAACGTACACTGAAGCAAACGAAGTATGACGTCTTGCAGCAGCATCAAAAGGCGATATTCGCACCAGACGATGCACTCCATTTTCACCTTTCAAGTAACCAAAAGCATACTGCGCATCTATTTCCATAGTAACAGTCTTAACACCAGCCACCTCGCCTTCTTGATAGTTAAGTTCGCGCACTTTTGCCCCGAAATTATCAGCCCACATCATGTACATACGCATCAGCATAGAAGCCCAATCATTGCTCTCAGTACCTCCTGCACCAGCCGTTATCTGCAAAACAGCACTCATAGCATCCTCTTGGCCAGAAAGCATATTTCTAAACTCCAAATCCTCCAATTCATGTAGAGTAGTGGTGCACTGCGCATCTACATCTTCTTCGGTAGCTTCTTCTTCACGGTAAAAATCAAACAGCACACTAAGGTCTTCAACAGCATTTCTCACCTTATTATAATCATCTACCCAGCGTTTTTTAGCGTTGAGAGTCCTCATGTGAGCCTCAGCTTTTTTAGGGTCTTCCCAAAAAAGAGGGTCATGTGTTTTTTCCTCCTCAGATGTTATCTGAATGAGCTTTTTTTCTATATCCAGATAAGAATACAGTTTATTAGCGCGTTCTTGAATATCTTTAAGTTGTTCTATGGTAAGCATTTGCGTTCATTTTAAAATAATAAATTCTCTGCCAGAAAAACCTGTGCAGAACAGTTAAAAACAGAGAAAAAAGGTCAAAGAAAACTCTCTACCGCCATATCGTACCCATGAAGCCCAAAACCGCAGATGCAGCCTTTGCACGCAGGAGCTATTGCCGAATGATGACGATACTCCTCACGGGCATGAACATTGGAAATATGAAGCTCCACAACAGGAGTGGTTACGCCTTTTATAGCATCATGAATAGCTATGGAAGTATGCGTATATGCACCTGCATTTAACACAATACCGTCATAAGAATACCCCACAGCATGTATTTTGTCTATTATTTCACCCTCATGATTGCTCTGAAAATACTCCAAATCTACATTATGAAACCGTTTTTTCATACCTTCAAAATACTCCTCAAAAGAAGTAGAACCATATATTTGAGGCTCGCGACGTCCCAAAAGATTGAGATTTGGACCATTCAATATCAATATTTTCATCTTATTTCATATTTAAGGTGTAAAAATACGATTATGTAAGTGTAAAATCAAATTTATTTACAATTTATAAAAAAACTAATATCTATTTTACATAATATGAAAAAACTGTACCTTTACCAAAGAAAACAAACACCATGTGGGATAAAATAATAAAAGACTTTTCTTATTACATAAAAATAGAAAAAGCATTAAAAGAAAACACTGCAATATCATATTCTCTTGATTTACAGAAACTAAAAGAATATGCAACAGAGCATTTTCCAGAAAAGAAACCATGGGAGTTATCATACGATGACTTGGAAAACTTTATCATCTCGCAAGGTAAAAGTGGTATCAATGCACGTTCGTTATCTCGCTTAGTGTCAGCAGTTAGGACATTTTATAGGTACCTAAATATAGAGGAATACACCGAAGAAAATCCTGCTATTTTGCTTGAAACCCCAAAACTACCACGCCACCTTCCACAAGTACTCACCATAGAAGAAGTGGATGCACTTATAAACGCAATACCGCAGGATACACCCGAAGGAGTGCGAAACAAAACCATGATAGAGGTACTTTACGGCTGTGGTTTACGTGTTTCTGAGCTCACAGAGCTGAAACTGCAAGACCTTTTCTTTGACGAAGGATACATTCGTGTGGTAGGAAAAGGAAGCAAGGAACGTTTTATTCCTATCAACGACAGGGCTATACATCTGGTTACCATATACATAAATGAAGTGCGTTGCCATATTAACGTAGGAAAAAAATATACAGAACACGTTTTTTTATCTCGACGAGGAACATCGCTAACACGCGCCATGATTTTTACCATTATCAAAAAATACGCCAGTGAAGCAGGTATAAAAAAGACGATAAGCCCTCATACATTGCGCCATAGTTTTGCCACACATCTGTTACAAGGAGGAGCGGATTTATCTGATATTCAGGCTATGTTAGGGCATTCATCCATTGCAACCACAGAAATTTACACACACATAGAACTTTCACGTCTTAGCGAAGTTATAAATAAATTTCACCCTCGTGCTAAATAATCATTGTCATTTATTGACAGCAGAGCACATATTCTAAAAAATCTATTTTACATAATATAAATTATATTCAAAATATATAAAACAAAAAAAGCAGTATATCTTGTCAAAAAGCTATACTGCGTCTATTCTAATAATTTCTACCCTGAGGAGCAACTATGTTCATTAACGTGTCAAAATTTTTCTGACGCGTTGTCCCCATTATTAAAAACCAATCTATAATGGTCCAAATTCCCAGTCCTCCCAAAGTGAAAAGTTTAAGAAGTCCAAGACCTATTTGTCCCAAATATAATCTGTCAAGCCCTGCAATACAAGTGATTATAGGCACCAAAGACAAACAAAGAGATATTGTAGGGTCTTTGAATGATACATTTTGCAATACATTAAAAAGACCTTCTGGCGCGTTTTTTAGCATACTTTGAATCATTGGTAAAGCTGTCGGCTCAAAATAGCGACTATTCATCGCAAAGAAAATTCTTATTTGTTCATCTGTCATGATTTCTAATATTTTTATGTTCACTATATTAGACTACTTTTTAGTAAAAAAGGTTACATTTTCAAGACAAATATCCGTATTTTTTACACAAAAAGCCAAAACATACTGTATTTTTGCATAAAAGATTGAAAAATGGAAAAAATATCCACAGCAAATGTCATGGGCATAATAAATGCCACTGATGACTCTTTTTACTCATCTTCCCGTACCAATTCTGTTGATTTAGCACTGCTAAGAGCCGAAAAAATGGTAAATGAAGGCGTAAATATTTTAGACATAGGAGGTTGCAGTACTCGCCCTGGATGTAATGTTGTAGACCAAGAAACAGAAATGAAAAACGTAATACCTGTTATTAAAGCCATTGCAAAGCGTTTTTCAGGCATAGAAATATCTGTGGATACGTTTAGAAGCTGCGTTGCAGAAGCTGCCGTAAACGCTGGCGCTACCATCATTAACGACATTTCAGGTGGTGATTTTGATGATAAAATGTTTGATAACGTTGCAAAATTAAAAGTTCCTTACATTTTGACACATACGCGTGGACTTCCTAATGAAATGACGCAAAATACAGAATATGAAAATGTTACTCATGATGTAATAAACTCCCTTTCTGCAAAAGTCAAGGTACTAAACTCTCTTGGAGTCTATCAAATAATCATAGACCCTGGTTTTGGATTTGCTAAAAATTCAGAGCAAAACTACCAAATGCTTCGCGAATTAAACGAATTTAAATGTTTTTCGTTACCTATCTTGGTGGGGATTTCCAGAAAAGGTATGATATGGAAAAGCCTTTCCACTACCCCTGCCGATGCTTTAAATGGCACTACTGTGCTCAATACCATTGCTTTACTTAACGGAGCAGATATTTTGCGAGTTCATGATGTTCGTGAAGCTGTTGAGGCTGTAAAACTTGTAGGACTGCTACACAATCACTAATTTTGCACCAAATAAACCGAAAAATGACATCACAGATAAAACCATACGGAGATAAGAAAAAAAGCAAAACAGTCGAAGTGCGCGATATGTTTGACAAAATATCCCCTCACTACGATTTTTTAAACCACTTTCTTTCATTTGGAATAGACAGATATTGGAGACGAAGACTCGTAAATATTGCGTCCAGAGCTCCTCACGCACGTATTTTAGATATCGCCACAGGAACAGGAGACCAAGCCATACGTTTGGCTAAAAAACTATCAGCCGAACGAATAGATGCTATTGATTTATCTGAAAAGATGATGGAAATAGGGCGAGAAAAAGTAGAAAAAGAAGGTTTAGATGATATTATTTTCTTTCAAAAAGCTGATTGCCAGAGTCTTCCTTTTGAGTTTAATACTTTTGACATAGTAACTGTTTCTTTCGGAGTGAGAAATTTTGAAAACCTCGCTCAGAGCCTTTCAGAGATACATCGTGTGTTAAAACCAGGCGGACTTCTCCTCATCTTGGAATTTTCACACCCTACTGCTTTTCCTATAAAACAAGGATATAACATCTACAATAAGTGCATTTTACCTGCCATAGGATACCTTGTATCAAAGGATGCAAAAGCATATACATATCTTCCTGAGAGCATAAAAGCATTCCCTTCTGGTAAAAATTTCATCAATTTCCTACGAAGTGATGGTTTTTTAGCTACACGTTTTACACCAATGACAGGAGGAATAGCCACAATTTATTCTGGTATAAAACCACACGAATAAGATATATTTATTTTTGTTTTAGTCTATGATTTGCAGTAACTTAAAGCACATCATTTAATCTAAAACATTAATGTCATCAAAGATATTACCACTACTGTTTTTTATCTTTTCGTCGCATTTTGCACACGGACAGATAGAACACAATACTTACACAGACGCAAAACGTTTTTTTTACGGCATTGAAATAGGTGGAGGCTTTCTCAAATACGACATAACACCCTCTAATTCAAGCATTTTAAATACTTCTAACGCCGTTGATTTCACCCCTTCTATTTCCGCACAAATAAACGGTTTAGCAGGTATTCGCATAAATGATTTTTTACAAATATCCACATCTATTGGAATACTATATTCCTCAGGAACAATAACTTGGAAATATTCAGATGAAAAAAGAGAATTAAAAAACTATTTTTTTAATCTACCTATCAATTTCAAATTTCAAGGTTCAAGGATGACAAACATACGCCCTATGATAGAGTTTTCAATTGGCTATTTGCGATTATTAAATAGCCAAGAAAATAGCGAAAAAGACAATTCAGAAGGCGTTTTCAGAATGAAAACAAATAATTTTTCTACCAAAATATCAGCAGGTATTGATATCTACACTCCATACATAAAGATAAGTCCTTCAATATGTTACCTTAGAACACTAAACAATATTTGCGTAAAAGACAAACTCGAGAGTAGCCAGTGGACCAATCCGATAAAAAATATGTATCTTAGCAGCCTATTTTTTTGCATAAGATTTCAATAAATGATACAGGAAATTCAACTCCGCCTTTCACCCAAAGACGCCTCTTTTGCAGAGGTTATAAAAAGCGCTTCTGCCCGTCAATTAGGCATTAAAATTACATCAATAAATGCTGTACAGGTGCTCAGAAGAAGCATTGATGCACGTGGCAAGAACGTTATGATACAGCTATCGGTGATTGTTTATTCAGCAAATGATGCACCTGAGAAAATGCCACCACCAGACTACCCAAATGTGGAAAAAGCAGAAGAGGTAATCATAGTTGGCTCTGGTCCGGCTGGTATGTTTGCAGCGCTGAAATGTATTGAAAACGGTCTTTGTCCCATAGTTTTGGAGCGAGGAAAAGATGTGCGTGAACGTCGTAAAGACTTGAAAGCCATAAGCATAGACCACAAAGTCAATCCTGATTCTAACTACTGCTTTGGCGAGGGGGGCGCAGGCACTTATTCGGACGGTAAACTCTACACTCGCAGTAAAAAACGCGGAGATGTGGACGGTATTTTGCGAATATTGGTGGAAAACGGTGCAAATGAGGAGATTATAACCGATGCCCGCCCTCATATTGGCACTAATAAACTACCTAATGTGGTAGAAAATGTGAGAAAGAAAATACTGGATTGTGGTGGTTTATACCTTTTCAATCAACGTGTTACAGATTTTATAATAGAAAATGATAAAATAAAAGGAGTTATCACTTCTACTGGTGAAAAATATACTGCAAAGGCAGTTATCTTAGCCACAGGACATTCTGCGAGGGATATTTATTCTATATTGAATAAAAAAGGCATTGAAATGCAAGTGAAAGGTATTGCCGTTGGAGTCAGAATAGAACATTCACAGGATTTGATAGATCATATCCAATACGGCAAAGACGGACGAGGTGAATATCTCCCTGCTGCGGCTTATAAATTAGTAGAACAGTGCTATGGTAGAGGTGTTTACAGTTTTTGTATGTGTCCTGGTGGTTATATTGTTCCTTCGGCAACTGATGCCGAGCAAGTAGTTGTAAACGGAATGTCTCCTTCTTCTCGTGATAACAAATATGCCAATTCTGGCATTGTAGTAGCTATAAACCCAGAAGATTTGGAGGAAAAATATCAAAAAGAAGGTGTTATGTCCATGATGTCTTTTGTTCAAGAAATGGAGCGACGAGCATGGATAGCTGGCGGAAAAACTCAATGCGCTCCAGCTGGAAGAATGACTGATTTTTGTGATAAAAAAATATCATCTTCACTCAATAATACATCATATCAGCCAGGCATCATTTCAGCCGATATGGATTATGTTTTGGGAGATTTCGTAGCTCCAAGACTTCGCGAAGGGCTAATAAAATTTGGCAAGAAGATGAGAGGCTATTACACTGAAAATGCGAATATTATAGGTGTTGAAACGCGCACATCTTCACCCCTACGCATTCCAAGAGACCCACTTACCCTTTCACACCCTAAAATAAGCGGTCTTTTCCCATCCGGAGAGGGCGCTGGCTATGCAGGAGGCATTGTTTCGGCTGCCATAGACGGAGAAAATTGCGCATTAGCAGTGGTAGAATATCTGAAAAAATAAAGACTTTTAAAAATAAAAACGGCGCACATATAGTACGCCGTTTTCTTTCTTTTATATTA
>JAQUTH010000038.1 GCA_028709885.1 Flavobacteriales bacterium | reverse complement strand
CCGCAGTAATGCCTTGCACATCTATGTCTTCTGAACCGCCCAGTACTGTGTAATGCACTCCGCTGAGTATGTCTTTCAATGTTTTCATATCTTACAACGCTGTAATGGTTAATTTTTGACCTTTTGAAATTTTACTGCCCTGAGGTATTGATTGCTCTTTTATGATACCTACACCACCTTTTACAGTAACCGATAATCCCATCTTTTCCAATGTCTCAACTGCATCACTCACATACATACCACTTACTTTTGGCATAGTTTTTCCAGAGGAAGAAAGTGTCTTTTTTTGGCATTGTGCTGGTATATCAGGAGAAATATTTTGCACAGCTGCCTCTGAATACGAATACACGTCCTTTGGTGTAGCGCAATATATTCCTTTGGCTATCTGTTTGGCTATTGGAGCGGCTATGTATCCACCCGAAAGAGGCCAACCCTGAGGTTTGTACACGCACACCACTATGGAATATTTAGGGTCATCATACGGAAAATATCCTGCAAATGATACCATGTATTGCATAGGAAGACCTTTTCCGTAATTGTACTGCGCTGTACCAGTCTTACCAGCTATGCGCAGGTCTGGGTCATAGCAGGCTGAATGTGCGGTACCTCCACGGTCATTGACAACTCCCTGCATGAGGCTTTGTGCTATTTTGACCGTTCTATCCGATGCTATTTTGCCTTTTGTTTTAGGTTTTATATTTTCCTCTACTTCGCCTTTGGAACGCACCTGTGCCAAAAGGTGTGGTTCTACATAAACGCCGTCGTTAGCTATGGCGTTGTAAAAAGACACTGTTTGAAGTGGAGTTAGCTGTGCCTCATATCCGTATGAAGTCCATGCAAGGGATATTCCAGACCATTTAGCAGAGCCTGGAATAGGTATGTAAGGGTCGGGCTCACCTGAGATGTCTATGCCAGATTTCTCACCTACTTTCATCTTCAAAAGACGGTTGATGAACACATCTGGTTTATCTGCAAAAGGTGTATAAGCCAGTTTTACTGTACCTGTATTGGAAGATTTGATAAATGCCTTTCTGGCTGAAATGACACCGTAACCGCCTGCTTTGTAATCACGCACATGACGCCCAAAAAGAGTAAAAACACCACCTTGGGTATCTACTTTCTGCGCTGTATCTACTGCGTTTTCTTCCAAAAGGGCAACAAATGTCATAAGTTTGAACGTAGAACCAGGGTCGCTTTTTTCGCCTACCGCATAGTTCTGCACTTCGTAATATTTTATAGGGTCTTGGGATATCTGCCCTAAGTTTACCATAGCACGGATACCTCCTGTTTTAACATCCATAACCACCGCGCAACCACGTTCGGCATTCCATTTAGTCAAATGCTCTTCCATGGCAGAATGTACTATTTCCTGAATACCAGCATCCAATGTCAGAACGATGTCTTTACCATCCACCGGGTCTTTTTTATTCTCATCTGCCAGAGGTTTCCATTCACCGCGTAGCTGTTGCATCATGCGGCTACCGTCTTCACCTTTGAGATACGAAGCATAAAAACCTTCCAGTCCTACATAAGCCTTCGTTTCTTCTGAATAACCCAAAAGACGGTCTGCTATACCACGAAGAGGATTGATACGTTTAGGGTAATTCTTGATGATAAGACCACTACGCACGGGGGATGATTTTTTGGAATAATACTCAAAAATAGGGAAAGTAAGCATCAAGTCTCTATCACTTTGGGATATTTCCTTTGCTACCATGAGGTAACGATTATTCTTTTTCCGTCCGTTCTCAAAATATTTTTTCCAACCTTCGGCTGTAAAACGAGGAAAATATTTTCCCATAGAATCGCACAGAGCGGATATGTTTTTTTGTTTTTTACCCTCTACTATCGTATCATTGTACACGCCTTTTTTAGGCACTGTTATATCCCAATACACGTCATAACGCAACACCGTAGATGCCAAAAGGTACCCGTCCGAAGAATAAATATTACCCCAGCGAGCTGGTATAGGGCGTTCCTGTATCACGCGGCTGTTGGCATCGGCGCGAAGGTCTGCCCCACGGAAAAGATAAGACAACAAATATGCTCCAACGCCAAAAAGTCCCAACAATGACAACGCCCCAAATAAGGCGAATATCAAAAGGGACAAGCCTTTGACGGTAGATTTAGGCGTGTTGTTATCTTGGTCTAACATTTCTGGTGTGTCCATTCTATTTTTCTACTTTTATCATATTTACTGGCTCTGTTGAAATACTGAAACCTTCCTGTTGGAATTTTTCCAGTTCTCCACCCTTCATTCTCACTTGGGACAGTTCGGACTGTATCTCCACATAATGCGTGGCAAGGGCTTCCTTTTCCGCTTTCAAACGGCGCAGACGATACACTTTCTGGTCCATAGACGCCGATGAATACACCATGGTAAAAGCTATCGCTACCGCCAATATGGTATATTTCCACATATTTTTGTTAAAATATTCCCCTCTTAAAAATTTTGTCAACGAATCTGCTATACTCATCTGAATTATATTTTTTCTCCCACGCGTAGTTTGGCACTACGAGCGCGATTATTAATAGCTATCTCCTCGTTGGTAGGAACTATAACTTTTCTATTTACAGGGCGCAAAGGCGTTATAGCATTACCATAAAAGTCTTTTTCCACTTCTCCCTCAAAATTACCTGCACGCATATAATTTTTTACCAGCCTATCCTCCAACGAATGATACGATATGACCGAAAGACGACCTTTTGGTGCAAGCATAGCTCCACTCTGCATCAAAAACTCCTCCAATGCTCCCATTTCATCATTTGCCTCTATCCTGAGTGCCTGAAACACCTGAGCATAGAATTTATTTTCCCGTGCTTGTGGTACAAAACCCTTCAAGACATTGATAAGCTGCATGGTAGTCTCCAATGGACGGTTTTTCATTATCCGAGAAGCCACAGCGCGATTTTCTCTAAGTTCTCCGTATTTGTATAACACAGAAGACAAATCATCCTCAGGGTATTGATTAACTATGTCATGTGCCGAAAGACTTCCTTCTGGGTTCATCCTCATATCCAGTGGGCCGTCTTCACGAATGGAAAAACCACGTCCTGCCGTATCAAATTGATGAGAAGATACTCCTAAATCTGCCAAAATACCATCTACCTGCGTTACACCGTGAAAACGTAAATAGTTTTTCATGTAACGGAAATTTTGGTTTATCAGAGTAAAACGTGGATCATCTATTGTGTTTTTCAAGGCGTCCTTGTCTTGGTCAAAGGCAAAAAGACGACCTTTTTCTTCCAAACGGGAAAGTATCTCTCTGGAATGTCCCCCACCACCGAATGTTACATCCACGTACACTCCGTCTGGTTTTATGTTGAGCCCGTCTATGGATTGTCCAAGCAATACCGGTAAATGATATGATGTGTTATCCATAGTTTTATTCGTTTGTATTTTTATCTTTTTCGCTCATTATCCTCTCGGCCATTTCGGCATAGTTGGCTTCATCTTTTAACAGAGCTTCTTCATAGCGGTCTTTTGCCCACACTTCAAACATACTGCCCACAGGTGAAAGCACCACCTCACGTTCTATTTTAGCCCATGCAGTAAGCTCAGACGGGATATTTACCCTACCTACTGCGTCCACTTCCACAAAACGCACCCCTGCCATAAAACGACGGATAAAACTGCGCTGTTCCCTCACGTAAGGGTTCAATGACTGGACTTTTTCCAGTTCCGCACTCCAACTTTGCGCGGTGTACATTTCCAAACAGTCTTCACACATACTTCGGCGGATAAAAAAACCACCTTGGAGCTCTATCTCTCCAATGGACTTTTTCAAGCCCACAGGTAACGCTACACGCCCTTTGGCATCTATCTTTATGTCGTATGTTTCAAGTATTTGCATTTTTTTCCATTTAATGCTCAAAATTAATTCTTTTTACCATTTTTTACCACTTTTTACCACTCTTTATTGTTTTTACATAGTTATATTTTTTTAACCTTTATATTGGATGTCTCTTTCGTTAATAATTGTAACTTAGCTTTTATTTTTATAAAAAGTACAAAACATAAAAAACATAAATATCATGTCACACAAAGCATTGAAGATAGCATTAATATCTACTGTATCTTTCGTCGGATTGATACTGATAGCCATGGCTGCCATCCCTTATTTTTTCAAAGATAAAATCATAGACGCTGCCCTTACCGCAGCCAATGAAAACCTCAACGCCAAGGTCATAGTAGAGCCTTCGGATATAGATTTTTCACTTTTTTCGTCATTTCCTAACTTTACCCTCTCGGCAAAAGACTTTGCAATAGAAGGTAACGGAGTCTTTGAAGGCAAAAGACTGATAGACACCAAAGAAATCTACGCTGTGATAGACATCATGAGCGTTTTTTCTGGCACACCAAAGATAAAAAGAGTAGGTCTTGACACCCCTATAATCAACGTACTGGTATCCAAAGATGGAAAAGCCAACTATGACATCATTAAACCTTCGTCGGACACCACTACCACTGCGGATACCTCGGCTTCATCTTTTAACATAGACCTCAAAAAATACAAAATATCCCACGCCACTATCAACTACATAGACTCAACGTCAAAAATGGGACTTCACATCGGTGAGCTGAACCACACAGGTAGTGGAGCTATGCGCAGTGAACGTTTTTCTCTATCTACCTCCACAACAATAGATACCCTTACATTTGACATGGACGGAACAAAATATGTCAAAGACGCCCATATACTTGGCAACATAACCATGGATATGGATATGGAACAAATGGTATTTGCTATTGATACTCAGGGAGAAAAATACAACCTCAAACTCAACGACATAGACCTTCTTTGCGAAGGAAAAATAGCCATGCCTAAAACAGGCGGTATGGACATAGACCTACATCTTGGCAGTGGAAAAACATCTTTTGCTTCCCTGCTATCTCTTATTCCTCCTACTTACGCCAAAATGCTGGACGGAGTAGAAACACAAGGTACTTTTGAAATGGACGGCACAGTAAAAGGCTTTTACGATGAAAAAAATATGCCAGCCATTGACATGAAACTTTTGGCAGAAAACGGACAAATCAAATACCCTTCATTGCCAAAATCAATAGACAAGATAAACATAGCTGTAAACGTCAAATCCCCTCAGTCAAAAGACCTTGACGCTATGGTAGTAGATATGCCTACCTGCACCATGGAAATAGCCGGAAGTCCACTGACAGCCACCGCACACCTTGCCACACCAATATCAGACCCAGATGTAAAAGCATCGTTGAAGACAAAACTCAACATAGCATCACTAAGGGATGTTATGCCTCTGGAAAAGGATGACAAAGTACAAGGCACCATAGACGCTAACGTGAGCATAGCAGGACGTATGTCTTCTTTGGATGCAGGACGTTATGAACAATTCAAAGCGGACGGCAGTATCAACGTTTCTGATATGATATACGCCACCAAAAGCATAACAAGCTCTGTGGAAATACCTTCTGCCCAGTTGATATTTTCTCCAAAAGCATTGGAACTACGCACATTTGACGTGAAAATAGGCGAAAGCGACCTTTCACTTCGCGGAGCACTTAGCAACTATTTGGGTTATTACTTAAAAGACCAAGAGATGAAAGGAAACCTAAAAGTTTCTTCTAACAATATGAACCTTTCAGCTCTTATGCCTCAGACGGACTCCACCGCTACTACCACTGCAAAGACAGAGAAAAAAACAGCCGAAGCTACATCTTCCGAGCCTATTTCTTTACCTAAAAACATCAATTTTGACACCGAACTAAACCTCAAAAAAGTTACATACGAAAACATATCACTAACCAACGTTGTGGGTAATCTCGGACTTAAAGACCAAACCGCATACCTCAAAGGTGTAGGCGTGGATGTAGCAAAAGGAAAAGCTACCATTTCTGGTTCATATAACGCACAAGAGCCTGAAAATGCTAAACTTGACATGAAATTTGGGCTCACATCCTTGGATATACCAACAGTGGCGAATATGTTTGAAAGCGTCAAAAAAATAGCTCCAATAGCTGGTACAGTAACAGGAACTATCGGAGGCACAGTAACACTTAACACCGCTTTGGACAAGAATATGGAGCCTGCCTACAAAACCATGAACAGCCGCGGAGCTCTTAAAACACAAAAACTTAAACTCACAGAAAGCGGGCTTATGAAAACCGTAGGTACAGCCCTTGGCATAAAAGCCCTGCAAAATGACCCTCAGGTGAGCGACCTTGACCTCAACTACACCATAACAGACGGCAAACTAACATTGGCTCCTACATCCATGAACGTAGCTGGCATATCCACCAAAATAAGCGGAGACATGACCATGGGCACATTTGAAATGAATATGCTCTCCGACATGGTTATCCCTCGCACTATGCTTTCTTCGGACATTAACAACACCATAAACACCGCCGTAAAGGCTCTTTCGTCCATTGGAGTAAAGACCAATGTAGATGAAAACCTTGCCATAGCTGGTGTTATTACAGGTCCTGCATCATCGCCTAAGTATTCCATAGCGTATGGCCCTGACCACAATGCTTCATTGGGAGAATATGTTAAATCCGAAGTGTCAAAAGCTGGAACCAAAGCAGCCAACGCTGCCAAGGAAAAAGCTACCGAGACTGTGAAGGAAAAAGCGTCCAGTGTACTCAAAAATCTTTTCGGTAAAAAGAATTAATCCTGCGTGTAGCAGATGATGCTTTTTTTACTAATTTAGTGCCGGCTATTTTAGCCGTGGAATATTATTGTCATTATTTGATGAAAAAAGAGAAGAGAGAAAAATTTGAACGTCGTAGAGTACGCTCATCATACGTTTCAGTGGTGGTAAGTACTTCATTGGTACTGTTGATACTAGGGCTGACAGGACTTTTGGTCCTTTCGGCAGATAGACTATCGCGCCACATAAAAGAAAATTTTGCAGTAGGAGTTACCCTCAAAGGCAACGTAAAAGCTGCCGATAAGGAACAATTCATCAAGAGTATGGAAATGGAGGACTACGTCAAACGTGTCAATTACGTGAGTCGTGAGGATGCCATGGAAACACTCAAAGAAGACCTCGGCGAGGATTTTGTAGATTTCGTAGGTGAGAACCCTTTAAGCGACAAAATAGAAATTTTTCTCAAAGCGGACTATGCCCGAAGCAGTTATATAGACTCTGTCAAAACTATCATCACTGAAAATGAGATGGTCTCTTCTGTGGACTATAACAAACTGATGATAGACGAAATAAATGCCAATATTCGCACTATAAGCCTTTGGTTGGTGGGTTTTGCGGCATTGTTTTTGGTAATATCTGTCATTTTGATAAACAATTCTATACGTCTGGCTATATATTCCAAACGTTTTACAATAAAAACCATGCAGTTGGTAGGTGCTACACAAGCCTTTATTAGCCGTCCATTCATAGTTCGTTTTATGGTAAACGGTCTGCTCAGTGCGGCAATAGCCATAGCGATAATATCTGGGCTCATATACTATTTGTACACGTACTTACCTGAGTACCGTGTGGTTATGGATTTTCAAATGATAGGTTTGCTGTATGTTGGTATAGTCCTTATAGCAGGATGCCTTACCTTTATAGGTAGTTCATTTGCTTTGAAAAAATTTCTCGGTATGCACGCAGAAGACTTATATTACTAACCTAAAAGACACATTAAGAATATGAAAAAATCTCAACAAAAATTTCTTTTTACAAAAACCAACTATGCTCTTATGGCATTGGGAGTGGTTGTTATTCTCATGGGTTTTTACATCATGAGTGGTGGCACAAATGAAGACCCTACAATATTCTCGGCTGACATTTTCTCACAAAGAAGAATATTTTGGGCTCCGCTGATAGTTATCATCGGTTTTGTTATAGAAGTGGTGGCTATATTTTACCGCGCACATAAAAAAGAATCGAAAGAAAACAAATAATGAACATCTGGGACGCTATAATTTTAGGAATAATACAAGGCCTTTCGGAATTTTTACCAGTATCATCCTCTGGGCATCTTGAACTGGTAAAAGCACTCTTAGGTGTAGATGTAGAAGGCGGAGCTGGGCTTATGTTTACCATATACCTACACGTAGGCACCGCACTTGCCACAGTGGTAGTATTCAGAAACACTATCTGGGACGTGCTGAAAGGACTTTTTTCTTTCAAATGGAACGAGCAGACCAAATACGCTCTGATGATAGTCATTTCAATGATACCAGCGGGCATAGTAGGTCTTTTTTTCAAGGACTACATAGAGAAACTTTTCTGTGGCAATGTCATCTTGGTAGGCAGTATGCTCCTTATCACCGCTGTGCTTTTGTTCTTGGCTGACAAAGCTAAAAACACAGACCACGGTGTTACCATAAAAGACTCTTTCATCATAGGCATTTCACAGGCAATAGCCATAATACCAGGTATTTCTCGCAGTGGAGCTACCATTTCCACATCTGTTCTTTTAGGCATAGACCGCAGTGCAGCAGCTCGTTTTTCCTTCCTTATGGTACTTCCTCTCATATTTGGAGAAATAGCAAAAGATATAATAGATAACGAAAGCATTGCTGAAAACACAGACTGGACTATGGTAATAATTGGTACAGCAGTAGCATTTGTAGTAGGTGTGGCAGCGTGCAAATGGATGGTAAAACTTGTTCAGAAAGCACAATTAAAATGGTTTGCTTACTACTGCATAGTGGTAGGTGCAGGTGCTATCATCTGGCAGATTGTAAAATAAAACCAAGATATTAAAAGCTAAAAAGCCGTCCCGAAAGGGACGGCTTTTTTCATCCAACAAATACAAAAGTTTATTGCCATTTTTTAACGGTAACATCCCCACTGGTGGTTTTGGCTGTTATGCTGGCACCACCATTACCTTCCATTTCCAGTTTTCTACGGGTAGAAACGTATCCTTCTACTTCCAAATCACCCGAAACACTACTGAAATAATATGAGTTCTTTTTCAGATCTCCTTTGACATAAAGAGTTACATTTCCACTAACCGATGAGCATGAAGCTTCTTTCACTTCTGATACAAAAGCTGTTACATCTCCGCTGGTAGTTCTGGTTTTAAGCATAGACGGAGTAGAGTTTTTCACCTCAACGTCGCCACTGATAGAGCTGACATCTATCTTTTCGCTTTTGATATACTGTGCTTCAATATCTCCACTGGTGGTTTTAGCAGAGAAAAAGTCAGTTTTGACATCTTTTGCCTCTACATCGCCACTGATAGAAGATACCGACATATCGCCAAAGACACTCTGCAACATATCTACATCGCCACTGGTAGTTTTAAGACTTACATTTGAAATGTTGGAGTTATAAACGTCTGCATCTCCACTTATAGAACGAAGGTCTGCTTTGTCCAGTGTAAGACCTTTCACTTGTACATCACCAGATACCACACTGGCAGACACCACTTTAACGTCTTTTGGCACATAAATAGTTATGCTACCACTACTCTTGGTAAAAGAAAGACCTGTTTTAGGTTCTTGGTAAATGTCCAGTACAGAACCATTTTGTTTTACATAAATGCGATATGAAGGGTCACTGACATAGACCTCTTTGAAATACACATCTGCTCTGGTCTGTTTATTGGATGACTGCACAAAAATAACATCCAGTATAGATTGGTCAACACGCACTTCGGTAACGTTCTGATAGCTGGAAGTAGCAGACTTTTCCTTTATCAATATATATTTTTTTCCATTGAAAGAAGTTGTGCTGTTGTAACGGTAGTTGTTCTTTTCCTTTGACCCTACCACAGTTGTTTGACTTCCCTGTGCAAATGTCTGTTCTGGTAATAGCGCAACGAACACCGCAGCAGCTATCAATAATAATGTTTTTTTCATCTTGAATATTGTTTTAATTAATGTTTAGCGAATGATGGTTGTTTTATAACCTCTGACACTCTGTTTTTCTACCGTGCATTTGTCTATTTTTACATCTGCGCGCCTGCTACGGACATCAAGAACGCCTACCTGCACACCTTTTACAGATATATCTTTGCTTCTTGTGCGGACAGAAATGCGCTCCATATCCTGAGGAACACATATTTTTATGTAGCCAATAGCTTTTTTTACGGATTTACCAGAATGGGCATCCACGGTTAAAACGCCGTTGTGTTCATATACATCTATTGGGTTTACTGGGTTAAATGAAAAACCGTCTGTAACTATCTCTTTGGCATAAGTGTATATTCTTAATGTATCGTCCAAAGAGGATTCTATTTTGATATTGAAAAGGTCTCCACTTACATCCACAGCATTTATATGTGTGTATTTAGAGGTTTTTGTCATATTATCCAGCGTTGTAACGCTCCTTTTCACATACACACAGGAAGATACTAAGGACGCTAATATGACTATCGGGATATATAATGCAATGTTTTTCATATTGAATTATTTATGCTTTCATTATATTAGACTTGTTTTCTTTTAAAAAGGTTACAAGATAAGACACTTTTTTATATATTTTTTTAGTCCGTATAATTATGTACCTTTGCATCTCTATTTCAGCCCCTAAAAAAGGAGCTAACATTTATAAAATGAGAGTTTTCCATTAAAACAAACAATACATAATGCTGACAGTATCCAATCTTTCGCTTCAATTTGGCAAGCGAGTGCTTTTTGACGAGGTAAACCTCAAATTTACACAAGGTAACTGCTACGGTGTCATCGGCGCCAATGGAGCAGGTAAATCCACTTTTTTGAAAATACTTTCAGGAGAAATAACCCCTACCAGTGGCAATGTCTCTCTTGAATCCGAAAAACGTATGTCCGTCCTCTCTCAGGACCACTACGCTTTTGACGCACACACCGTACTGGACACTGTCATTATGGGCAATAAACGCCTTGCCGACATAAAAACAGAAATGGACACCATATATGCCAAACCTGACTTTTCCGACGAAGATGGACTAAAAGTAGGCGAACTTGGCGACGCATTTGAAAAAATGGGAGGCTGGACAGCAGAAAGCGACGCCGCTACCCTTCTTTCATCACTTGGCATAACAGAGGACAAACATTACAGCATGATGGCGGACATAGAGGCAAAAGACAAAGTGCGTGTCCTTTTGGCTCAAGCTCTTTTTGGCAACCCTGATGTCCTTATTTTGGACGAACCTACCAACGGTCTGGATATATACACCGTAGGCTGGCTTGAAGATTTTTTGGCAAACTATGACAACACCGTCATAGTGGTATCCCATGACCGACATTTTCTTGATGCCATATCCACACACATAGTAGATATAGACTTTAAAAAAATAAACGTCTTTTCTGGTAACTACACATTCTGGTATGAAAGTAGCCAGTTAGCAGCCCGCCAACGCGCACAGCAGAACAAAAAGATAGAAGACAAACGCAAAGAACTCCAATCTTTCATAGAACGTTTTGCTGCCAATGTAGCCAAAAGCCGTCAGGCAACATCGCGTAAAAAGATGCTTGACAAACTAAACATAGATGAAATACAACCTTCATCACGTCGTTATCCTGGTATCATTTTTGACATAGACCGTGAAATAGGAGACCAACTTCTTACCGTGGAAGGCATCTCTAAAAGCATGGACGGCGATATTCTTTTCCATGACCTTGACATAACACTAAAAAAAGGAGACAAAGTAGCTCTTTTATCCAAAGATACCCGCGCCACCAGTGCCTTGTATGACATCTTAGCCGGAGAAGACAAAGCAGACGCAGGAACATACACTTGGGGTGTTACCACTACGCAGTCTTACCTACCAGCGGACAACACTAAGTATTTCACCAATGATTTGACTCTTGTAGAGTGGCTCCGTCAGTACTCCCGCACCGAGGAAGAAAAAGACGAGGTGTTCCTTCGTGGTTTCTTGGGACGTATGCTTTTCAGTGGTGAGGAAGCTCTTAAAAAGGTAAATGTCCTTTCGGGAGGTGAAAAAGTGCGCTGTATGCTATCGCGTATGATGATGATGCGCGGTAATATCATCATGGTGGACGAACCTACCAACCACTTGGATATGGAGTCTATTCAGGCATTCAACAATGCTTTGACTAACTTCAAAGGCACTGTTATGATGACTTCTCATGACCACCAGTTTGTTCAGACTGTTGCCAACCGTATCATTGAAATAGGACCAAAAGGCGTTATAGACCGTTACATGGCTTACGACGAATATTTGGAAGACAAAAAAATCCGCGAACTTCGCGAACAGATATACTAATCTTTGGATTGACATGCAAAAAAGCTCGCCTTCGGCGAGCTTTTTTATTGCGCATATATTTAAAATAAAAACGCACCCTATAAAAGAGTGCGTTATTTTGAAGAGAATCAGCTTATTTTCTAAGATTCAACTGCTCAATTATAGTACGGTAACGTTCTATATCCTGCTCTTTTAGGTAGCTAAGAAGTGAACGACGTTGACCTACCAATTTCACCAATGAACGTTCAGTGTTGAAATCGTGAATGTTCTTTTTAAGGTGTTCTGTTAGGTGATTGATACGGAACGTGAAAAGGGCTATCTGTCCTTCTGTTGAACCTGTGTCAGTAGCAGATTTGCCGTACTGAGCGAAAATTTCCTGTTTTTTTTCTTTTGTTAGATACATGCCAATATTGGTTTAATGATTGTTATGTATTTGCTTTAAATACGTGGGCAAATGTACGAATATTTTTTTGATACTAAAACATATATGATTTTTTTTGACCAACAATTTATTTCTCATAGCGTTATGACTGTTTTTGTATAGAAAATATCATAACAAAGACATAAAAAACGAAAAAAAGTATAAAAACAGCACAAATGTTAGTAAATTTGGACTTGTGTATCACTACGGATACAAAACAAAAAGAAAAACGATGAAAATGATAAAAAAATACAGATTCTTATTTGCTGCCACGCTATTTGCTCTGGCCGGATTTTCTACACTTATACAATTAAACGCATCCAATGCCACTCCAAATAACGGCTCATCAAAACCTGAAAAAGACGAGTTTTTACTCCAACTTATGACCTATATGCTGTCTCAGTGGCATTACAGTCCTAAGGCAATAGATGACTCTCTATCGGTAGCGGTATATGACGGATACACCTCAACGCTGGATTTCGGCAAAAGATATTTCACGCAGGCAGACATGGACATTCTTGGTAAATACCGTCTGGATATAGATAACCAAATACAAAACGGCGACCTCACATTTTTTCACACCTCTACATCTATTTTCAAAGGTAGAATGAAAGAAATATCCACTGCCTTGGATTCTATATTGGCAAAACCGATGGATTTTTCTGTAAAAGAAAATTTTAACACCGAAGAAAAAACCTTCCCTGCCACAAAAGCTCAGATGATAGACCGTTGGCGCAAATATTTTAAGTACAACGTTCTAACCCGCGTGTATGCCGACCTCCAAATAGAAAAGGACAAAGCCGCCAAAGACAGCACATACACAGCTAAAAATATGGCTGAAATAGAAGCCAAAGCCCGTGAAGGAGTCCGCAAAAACTACCAAGACTACTTCAAACGCATGGAAGAAATGAAAGACGAGGATTGGTTTTCCATGTTCATAAACACCATGACCACATATTTTGACCCTCACACCTCATACATGGCACCTCGTGAAGAAAAAGACTTCAACAACAAAATGTCTGGACAGTTGGAAGGCATAGGCGCTGTACTCCAACAAAAAGACGGATACATCACCATTTCAAGCATCATGCCTGGTAGTCCATCTGCTAAAAACGGCAAGTTGGAAGTAGGAGACCAAATACTGGAAGTAGCACAAGGAGACAACGAATACGTCAGCATAGTAGGCATGCAACTGGATGACGCAGTAGACCTTATACGTGGAAAAAAAGGAACAACTGTTCGCCTGAAAGTTCAGAAAACAGACGGTTCTTTTATGGAAATATCCATTGTCCGTGATGTTGTAGAGATAGAAGATACTTTTGTGCGCAGCGCAGTGGTAGAAAAAGACGGCAAAAAATACGGCGTGGTGTACATACCTAAATTCTACGTCAATTTTGAAAACAAAGACGGACGTGAAAGCTCCGCTGACCTTGCAAAAGAAATAGAAAAACTCAAAAAAGAAGGCATTAGTGGCATTATCCTTGACCTTAGAAACAACGGCGGAGGAGCTCTCTCTGGTGCTGTAAACATGGGCGGACTTTTCATCAATGAAGGACCTATCGTAATGACAAAGGGAAAAGACGGACGCAGCCGCTCACTTAACGACACAGACCCTTCTGTAACATGGGATGGACCTTTGGTAATACTCATCAACGGACTTTCTGCATCGGCATCTGAAATATTTGCCGGAGCTATGAAAGACTACAACCGCGCCATTATAGTAGGTTCAAAACAGACATTTGGCAAAGGAACAGTACAAAACGTTGTAGAACTGGACAACATGGTACGCAGCAAACTCTTCGGTGATGAGACTCTTGGAGCATTGAAACTAACAATAGAAAAATTTTACCGCGTAAACGGTGCTGGTAACCAGCTTCACGGCGTCAAAGCAGACGTAG
>JAQUTH010000037.1 GCA_028709885.1 Flavobacteriales bacterium | reverse complement strand
ATTGCAAAATGCAAACCAAACGGTATCAACATTGAAATAGGTAACTATACACCAGGAGATGCTCAACAAGGAGCTCTTTTCCGTTATAGCACTCGTTTCAGAGACACTGAGGTTGTTGAAGAAGCTGAATAAGAATTATAATATTCTCTTATAATAAAAAAAGCCGTTTCGTTAGAAACGGCTTTTTTTTGTCAATATTTGGAATATTTTTGCTGTAAAGAGAAAAAATGTATAAATTTGATAACGCCATACACATGTAAGTGTGTGATACAAATAAAACAAATTAATACATACTGAAATGCTACCTATTCTAATTATCCTAATTGCTCTATCTGCATATTTTGTGATAGATGCAATATTGCTTCTAAAAGAAAACAAATTATCTGTTAAACGTTCTCGAACGTATGCCATAGTATTATCATTGGCTATGTTAGGGAAAATGATTTACTCTTATTTTACCGGTACACCTATTTTTTGCGATAATCAAGTCACGCCTACTGGTAGAGAGTTTTTCATTCTTACATTAATATTGATAGCTGTGCTTTACACATTGGGAACTGTGCTTGTAGCTATCTTTAAGAAAAATGCTTATCTTACCGAAGCTACTCATCCAGACAATAAATGCAAGTGTCAAAAAGAATATATACGTCGTAAAATGACTTATTTCTTAATGATGTTGGTACTATTGTTCTTTTATTTGGATTTGAAAATGATGTAAAATTCATCAATCATTAGAATACACTAAAAAAGGCGCACTTCGTGCGCCTTTTTTGTTGGTGTGTTGAGTTATTCTTGTTTTTTAGCCTCCTGCCACAGTTTTTCCATTTCGTCTATGGACATTTCTGAAAGTATTTTACCGCTTATTCTGGCTTTGTTTTCCAGCGCAGTAAAGCGAGCTATAAACTTTTTGTTGGTCATTTCAAGGGCGTCTTCTGCATTTATGCCGATGTGTGATGCGTAGTTTATAAGTGAGAAAAAGACATCTCCCATTTCCATGGTGGCTTTTTCTTTATCTCCACGCTCTAATTCTACTTTGAGTTCTCCTATTTCCTCTTCTACCTTTGCCCAGACATCCTCTGTCTTTTCCCAGTCAAAACCTACTCCGCTCACTTTTTCTTTTATACGTTGAGCTTTTATCATGGCTGGCAGGCTCCTTGGTACACCCGATAGCACAGAGCGGTTTCCTTCTTGCAGTTTTATCTTTTCCCAGTTTTGTTTTACTTCGGTGCTATTTTCCACTGATACATTTCCGTAAACGTGTGGGTGTCGGCGGATGAGTTTTTCACATTCTCCTTCCAAAATGTCATTCATGGTAAATGCGCCTGCTTCATGTCCCATTATGGCGTAGAATATGATGTGAAGCATTACGTCGCCACATTCTTTGCGTATTTCATCCATGTTTGCGTCAAAGATAGCGTCAGAGAGTTCAAAGGCCTCTTCTATGGTGTTGGTTCTAAGGGATGAAAATGTTTGTTTGCGGTCCCATGGGCATTTTTGGCGGAGTTCTTCTACTATGTCATACAGGCGGGCGAAGGATTCTACTGCTTTTTGTTTTTCGGTCATGATATTATGGTATAAAAAAGAGCCTACGCTTTTAGGTGCAGGCTCTTGTATCAATAAAAACTGTGTTTTATTTTACTTCTTTGTTTCCGTAACGTGCCATTGTAAGGTCGCGTGATATGGCGGAGCGTTCAAATGTTATTTGTCCTGCTTTGGTGTCTATAAGAGCTGTTGTCTCGTTTATTTCTACCAGACGTCCGTGTATTCCGCCGATGGTTACTACCCATTGTCCTTTTTGAAGTTCAGTGAGGAATTTCTTTTCTTGTTTTTGGCGTTTCTGCTGTGGACGTATCATTAGAAAATACATAACAGCTATGAAAGCTACAAGCATGATTATCATGCTCATACCGCCTCCCGAAGTGGATGCTTGAAGAATGATTTGATTCATTTTTGAATGTTATTTGTGGTTATTATTGTTCTTTGGGGTCTGTGATGTTACCTGTGATGTAGATTATCTCACGTCCTTCCAGTGTGTTTACTGTCAAGGTGATAGATTTGGTAAAACGTTCGTATCCTTGTCCGTTGAAATTTACTTTTATCTGTCCCTGAGCGCCTGGTTGTACTGGTGTTTTGGTGTATTCAGGAGTGGTGCATCCGCATGATGTGGCAACGTCTGCTATGATGAGTGGTGCAGAGCCTGTGTTTTTGAATTTGAATACGTGGCTCACTTTTTTACCGCGTTCTATCGTTCCGAAATCCCATTTGCGGGAGTCGTTTTCCCATTTTATGGCGGCACGTTTTTCTGTGCTTTCAACCTTGTTTTGCGCTTGGTTTTCTGCTCTTTTTGCTATGGCTGTAAATATGCAACTGCATATTACGAGCGCTGCGAGTGTAAATATTATTTTTTTCATTCTAAAAAAACTTTTTACTTCATTATCTTTTCATATTTCTGTGTAAAAATATGAAAAAATTACATAAGTCCGCGTCCTGTTTTAATTATTTGTCCGCTATCTGCCAATGCGTTCTGTATGCGGTCTAATATTCCGTTTAGGAAAATGCTACTTTTGGCGGTAGAGTAGTCTTTGGATATTTCTATGTATTCGTTAAGTGTTACCTTGGTAGGGATGGAAGGGAAATGTACAAATTCTGTTATTGCCATTTCCATAAGGATAAAATCTATCAATGCTATGCGCTCTGAATCCCAGTTTTGAGCTTTTTCCTCTATCATAGGACGCCATGTAGGTGCGTATTGCAGTGTTTTTTCCAAAAGGAGCGTTGCAAATTCGCGGTCTCCGTCATCTTTGAAAAGAGCGGGAGTAACTATGTCTTGTGAGGTGGAGTCTTCTTTGATGTCTTCAAGCGTTTTCAGAAGCATGGAGTTAGCCACTTGCAGGTCTGCCACCCAGTCCATGTTGCAGTCTTCGTAATAATCAGCAAGAGCGTCCATAGGTGCTATGATGTTCTTAAAGAGGTATATCACTATGCGTTTGTGCGCCGAAAAAGAAGAGTCTTCGCTGTTGATGTAGTCTTTGTATTGTTCGCTTTGTTCTAACTGTTCTACACACAAACGTACATATTCAAAACGGTCTGCCCACTGTGGGTGATATTTTTTGTACTGTTTGATGTATTTTGGGTTTTGTTCCAAAAGAGTAAAAAGAGGATTTTCCACCCATTTCATGTTAGGGTTCAGCTCCTCTGGTGTGGCAAAACGTTTGCTTCTACGGGCTTCTATATGAGATAGCATAGAATCTTTTACCGCTAAAAGCAAGGCATACTGGTATGTGTACAGCTCTTCTATTTTTTCAAGTCCGTTCATCAGGTTTTTTTCTGCCGTGAGGGTGTTATCCATGTCACTCTGTCGGTAAGCGTATATAGCCTGCATTACTTTGGCTCTGATGTGTCTGCGTGTTAGCATCTGCGTATAAAATTTGATATTTATATTTGCCTTTTGGCTGTTAGCAAAGGTACTACAATATTTTTTTCTTTTCACATGATATTTTGCATTTTACTTCGTACATTTATGTAAGACGGTCAACAGCAAATATCCGTTCACAATGATATTCTAACCTTTTTTTATTACCTATGAACGCACCAGAGTACAGAAAAGGAAATTTCTTTATAAGACAAAGACCAGAAAAAAGCCTTTTTGACCTACCTAAAAAAGAGCAGGAGAAAGAAAAAGCGGTATTTTCTCATCTTTCCAGTGAATTGTCTATCTATGGAGTAAACGAACCATTATATGTAGAAAAAGCCATAGAAAACGCTCTACGAGTATTGGTAAATAGTCATGTTGATTCTCAAAATCATTTTCAAAACTTGTGGATAGGAGGGGCAGAGGGCGTAGAACGGCTATGGGAAATATCCGATATTGGCTGGAAACTGACACTGGTGTGTGCGGCGCATCGCTCTTCTGAGTTATCCGATATGTTGCTCAGAAACCTTAAACATTTCAAATAATTTGGAGAGAAAAAAGTTTTCATTACCTTTGATGTCCTTTCTTTTTCAATAAATATAGACTATATGGCAAAAAGTAATTTGACAGGATTTGAAGCTCTGGGAGGTTTGGTCTTTTCTACCGATAGGGAAATGGACTTATCCATCCCAGAAGAACAAACACAGACTTTACCCACCGAAAAACAACACCTGAGTGTCAAAAAAGACACTTTTGCCCGTAAAGGCAAGGTGGTAACTGTGGTGGACGGTTTTGTGGGAAAGCAGCAAGATTTGGAATCTTTGGGCAAAGAAGTGAAAAAATACTGCGCCGTAGGTGGTAGCGTCAAAGATAACCAGATAATCATCCAAGGCGAGTTTGTACAAAAAGTAAAGGATTTTCTTTTGAAAAAAGGTTTTAAACACATTAAATAGTATTTATAATAAACACATATAGATATGAGAAGAATAGAAGAATCTGAACTAATAATCACCCCCGAGGGGCAAATATATCACATACACATTCGTCCAGAGGAATTGGCAGATGATGTCATTCTGGTAGGCGACCCTGCCCGCGTGCCAGTAGTTTCAAAGTATTTTGACCGTATAGACCTAAAAAGTCAAAACCGTGAAATGGTAGTCCACACAGGAGAATATTGCGGAAAAAGAGTAACGGTACTCTCTACTGGTATGGGACCTGACAACATAGACATAGTCATCAATGAGCTGGACGCTCTGAAAAACATAGACTTTGCCACCCGCACGGTAAATGAAGATAAAAAATCACTCAATATAGTGAGAATGGGAACATCTGGCGCTCTGCAAGCGGAAATTCCAGTGGATAGTTACGTTCTTTCACGTCGTGGAATAGGATTTGACGGAGTGCTTCATTTTTACCAGAGCGATGCTATACGTGAAAAAGACATAGAAGATGCCTTTATAGAGCAGACACATTGGAATCCATTGGTGGCTCGCCCTTATGTGGTTGGTTGTGGAGAAAAACTATATAAAAAACTAAGCAGTGAACGTACTGTGGAAGGTTTTACAGGAACAGCAGTAGGTTTTTACGGACCTCAGGGACGTGTACTTCGTTTGCCTTTGGCTACTCCTGATGCCAATGCTCGTTTGGAAGCATTCTCATATAAGGGTATTCGTATGACCAATTTTGAAATGGAAACATCTGCCATTTACGGACTTTCTAAACTTTTGGGACACCAAGCATGCTCTCTTAACTGTATAGTGGCTAACCGTTTAGTGGGGACTTTTTCAAAAGACCCGTACAAAGCTGTTGAGGGTATGATACAGTACGCATTGGATAAATTGATAGATAAAAAGTAACACCTTATTATATTAGTAGATGAGAATAGATATCCTTACCGCAGTACCTTCTCTTTTGGATAGCCCTTTTGCGGAATCCATAATGAAACGTGCGCAGGACAAAGGCTATTTGGAGGTACACGTGCATAATCTGCATGATTATTCCAAAAACAAATACCGCCAGATAGATGATTACCAGTTTGGTGGAGGAGCGGGTATGGTCATGATGATAGAACCGATAGACAAATGTATTTCGGAACTAAAAGCTCAACGCCACTATGACCAAGTGATATACATGACTCCCGACGGAAAACAGTGGACTCAGGGTATGGCAAATGAATATTCTATGTATGAAAACATAATCATATTGTGTGGACATTATAAAGGAGTGGATGAACGTGTACGTACTCTGCATATAACCAGTGAGATATCCATAGGAGATTATGTCATCTCTGGTGGAGAACTTGCCGCAGCGATAGTGGCAGACAGTATAGTCCGTCTTATTCCCGGTGTTTTGGGCGATGAGCAGTCTGCTCTTTCAGATAGTCATCAGGATGGTTTGCTTTCTCATCCTATTTACACTCGTCCGTTAGATTACAAGGGATTTAAAGTGCCAGATGTGCTTATAAGTGGAGACCACCGCGCCATAGAACGTTGGCGTGAAGAACAGGCGGTGAGCCGTACTGCCGAACGTCGTCCCGATATGCTTTCCAATGATTGATGTATTTTGTTTTTGAATAAAAATCATTTTTTTAGCTGTATTTTCATTAAAAGTGTAACATGTACACTGTCTTTTTGATTTTTGTGTAAAGAAAAAGAATAAAAAGTGCGGTACGGGTATTTATTTTCTATGGTGTGGTCGTGTGAAAAAACTTTTATAAATTAGTGCCCTAAAACACACACATATTAAAAACCAAATTATTCTATAAAATGAAATACAGAATAGAAAGTGATTCAATAGGAGAGATGAAAGTTCCTTCTACTGCTTATTACGGAGTACAGACACAACGTGCAATAGACAATTTTGACATTTCCCGTATCAAAGTGAGCGACTACCCAGAAATGGTAAAAGCTCTCGGTATAGTAAAACTGGCAGCTGCTCGTGCTAACTATGCGCTTGGATTGCTTCCAAAAGACATTTTCAAAGCTGTGGAAGATGCGTGCAAACGTGTTATAGCAGGTGAATTTGATAAAGAGTTCCCAGTAGACCTTATCCAAGGTGGAGCTGGTACTTCTACCAATATGAATGCCAATGAGGTAATAGCCAACATAGCTCTTGAATCATTGGGCAAAGAACGCGGAGATTACAAGTCTGTTTCTCCAAATGACCACATCAACCTTTCTCAAAGTACCAATGATGCTTACCCAACAGCATTAAAAGTTACGTTTATACATTCCAACATAGAACTGATAAAACATCTTCAATGTCTTATTGATTCTTTCCATCGCAAAGGACAGGAATTTGCCAATATCCTTAAAATGGGTCGTACCGAAATGCAGGATGCAGTGCCTATGACTTTGGGACAGGAGTTTGAAGCATTTGCCGAAAACCTACGCGAAGAGGTTACCCGTCTTAACCAGATGGCAAAACTTTTCCAAGAGATAAACATGGGTGCCACTGCCATAGGTACTGGTATTAACGCTACACCCGGCTATGCAGAACTCGTTACCACAAAACTGACAGAGCTAATGGGCATGGAATTTATCAAGGCTTCTAACCTTGTAGAGGCTACCCCAGATACAGGTTCTTACGTTATATACTCATCTGCACTTAAACGTCTTGCTGTAAAACTATCCAAGATAAGCAATGACCTTCGTCTGCTTTCTTCTGGTCCACGTTGCGGTTTTAACGAAATAAACCTTCCTTCTCTTCAACCTGGTTCTTCTATCATGCCTGGTAAAGTAAACCCTGTTGTTCCAGAAATGGTAAATGAGGTATGTTACAAAGTTATAGGAAATGACCTTACCGTTACTTTCGCTGCTGAGGCAGGTCAGTTGCAGTTGAATGCTATGGAACCAGTTATAGCAGAGGCCATATTGGAGTCTATAACTTACCTTTCACGCGCTATGGATGCTCTATCACAGAAATGTGTAGATGGTATCACCGCTAATGAGGACGTTTGCCATGATTTGGTTATGAAATCAATAGGTATAGTTACAGCACTTAACCCATACATAGGTTACAAAAATTCTGCAATGATAGCCAAGGAGGCTCTTAAAACAGGAAAAGGTGTGTACGAATTGGTTTTGGAGCATAAAGTGTTGCCAAAAGAAAAATTGGACGAAATCCTTGTTCCTGAAAATATGATAGAACCACATCCTTTTGGTAAATAATAAAAGGTAATGTTTAAAAGCAAAACCTCGCCACTCTCGTGGCGAGGTTTTGCTTTTAAATATCTACTGAAAGAGTAGAAAGATTATTTCTTTTTATCCATCGGAAGTTTAAGACGAGCTTTGCGGTTGAGTTCTTCTATGCAATCTTTGCAAAGGCAACCAGTGTATTCTCCCGAAATGTATGCCAATGCATCTGGTTCTATTGCCTGACTCATGCACCAGCATTTATCTATTTCTTGGTGGCGACATTCAAATGTCTTACCACAGCGAGGACAAGTCTTTTCCATATTTTATTCTAATCCTAAATCTTCTTCTTTATAAGCGCCTTTTTTATTGCCACACTGCATTTTAAGCATGTTTATTTCGCTTTGTGTCAGTGTGCGCCATTGCCCACGAGATAGGTTCTTTTTTGTCAGAGGTCCTAATTGTACACGGTCAAGTTTTACCACTTCATAACCCAGATGTTCAAAGATACGACGAACTATACGGTTACGCCCGCAGTGCAGTTCAACGCCTAATTCTTTATGGCTGGCATCAGGGATGAAAGATATGCTATCTACCTGAATAACACCGTCTTCCAGTTCCAGACCTGAGCGTATGCTACCCATGTCATTAGCGGTAAGGTTTCTGTCCAGTGTTACTTGGTACGTTTTTTTTATGTTGCTGGAAGGGTGCATTATACCTTTTGCCAATTCTCCGTCATTGGTAAAGACCAAAAGCCCCATTGTAGAGCGGTCAAGACGTCCAACTGGATATATGCGTTCTTTGGTAGCATTTTTTACCAGCTCCATAACGGTACGACGGTTTTCGGGGTCATCTGTGGTGGTGATGTAGTTCTTTGGCTTGTTAAGCAAGATGTACACCTTTTTCTCGGTTTTGAGTTCTGTGCCGTCAAAACGAACTACGTCGGTAGGGAGAACTTTTTATCCCATTTCGGTAACTATTTTTTCATTTACCTGAACACTGCCAGAGCGAATGTACATATCGGCATCGCGTCGTGAGCATACTCCTGAGTGTGCTATGAATTTGTTTAAGCGGATACCGTCGCGGTCATCTTTTTTAGTGGTGAGGGCTGTGGTGGCCCGTCTTGATGGACGTGGACGGGAGTATGTGCGTTCCAAACGGTCTTTTGATAACTGTGAAGATGCGCGCATACGGTCTTCGTAGCGTCCTTCGTAGCTTTGGTGGCGGGTTTGTTGTTCTTCGGTGCGTTGAGCTTCGTTTTTAGCTTGCTGTTCCAGTTCGGCGCGTTTTTCTTTTGATAAAAAGACGCTTTTTTTGTTGCCGAAATTTATCTTTCCTGCTGTATCTGGGCGTTTTGCACCAGAGTTTTTACCGTCAGCGCGGTATGATGAAAATGATGATTTTTTGTCATCGTAGTTTCTGGTCTGTGAAAAAGGAGAACGAGATGGTTTTTCGCTTCTTTCTGCATTTCCAAATGAGGCTCCGCGATTGGGTCTTTCGTAAGTTCTTTCGGAGTTGTTAAAAGAAGAATTTCTGCTTGGTCTGCCTCCCGCTGGTCTTTCAGTGCGCGAGTATGGACTTTTTGCCCCTGGTTTAGAGGACGATGTGCCTTTGTAAGGGCGTTTACCTTCCGCGTTTCTCTGCGATGAAAATGAAGGTTTTGGTGTGGATGATGTGCGTGTGTTATTGCGCTGTACCATAATAAATTTTATTTAGTTTGCTGTCTTAACGACAGTAATTATTAACGTGTGGCTGAGAGCCAATTCACGTTTACGGTTGCAAAGATAATTCTTTTTATTCTTAACTTTTAGAATATAACCAAAATACATAAAATATTATTTTCTTTTGATGCCTTTTTGGGGTTATATTTGTAAATACAAAAAATAAAACCATGCACTCATTCATATCAAATTTATCGGACGAATTACTCAGTAGTGGCACAGAACTGAAAGACATAAATATAGTAGTACCTGGGCGAAGAGCAGGACTTTTCCTAAAAAAGGAATTGGCTAAAAAAATGAAAGGACCTTCATGGCTGCCACAGATATACACTGTTGAGGATTTGGCGGTGGAAATGTCCCGTCTGGAAAAGATAGATTCTACCGCTCTGCTGTTTGAATTTTACGGAGTGTACATAAAAATGGTAGAAAAACCAGATGCCTTTGACGTGTTTGCACGGTGGGGACAGATGCTAATCTCGGACTTCAATGAGATAGACCGTTATATGCTCACAGCTAAGGATGTTTTTTCTACTCTCCAATCTGTTGAAAAGATAGAAGATTGGGATTTGAGTATGCCTTTATCTGATATGATGAAGGACCATAAAACATTTTGGTGCTTGGGTGAAAAACTGTACTCAGCTCTTAGAGAACGCCTTTTGAGTATAGGAAAAGGTTATCAAGGGATGATATTTCGTCGCGCTGCAGAAAATGCTTCACTGTCAAAAACAAGTCAGGCGTCAGACTCACTGTGGGTGTTTGCAGGTTTCAATGCTATGAATACCGCCGAGATGACAATAGTTAAGTATTTTTTGGAAAACAAAATCGCGCGCATATATTATCAAGCGGATGATTATTATATGAATGACAAACATTCTGCTGGTGTTTTTCTACGACGTTTCAAAGAAGATGCCATCATGGGCAAAGATTTTTTATGGCAGTGGGATGATATGTCTGAGAGGAAAAACTTGACTCTTTTAGGTGTTCCTAAACAAGTAGGACAGGCAAAGTGTGCCGCAGAAGTATTGAAAGATTATTTACAGAAAGACCAATCTTTGGAAAGTACAGCGGTGGTCTTAGCCGATGAAAAACTGTTGGTGCCTATGCTTTCTGCCATGCCACAGAGTGTGTCTGCGGTCAATGTAACTATGGGCTACCCTATGTCTTCGCTTCCCGCTTCGGGCTGGGGCGATGCTATAATATCTTTGCATAGTACAGCTGAGCGTTTGGGGTTAAAAGGATTTTATTACAAAGATGTATCCACTTTGCTCCAACAGACGGTCATGTCTTCGTGGCTCACTGTGGATGGAAAAAATTATGCTCATCAGGTGGTTGCCGATATAGTGAAGAAAAATTTGGTGGATTTTTCTTTGGAAAAACTGTACCAGACGTATAAAAATGCTTTTAATAAACCAGTTACCCCTAATTACCCAGATGAGGTAAAAAAGCGTCTTTCGTTGATATTCGGACAGAGAAGAAACACGCCAGTGTCTTTGTGTTCATATTTGATAGATGTGATAAATGAAATACGCACCAATGCCAAAGATGTAGATGAGCTATCTATGGAGTATCTTTTTAAGGTAAAGAGTGTTTTTACCACCCTTAACACTTACATGGAAAAATACCCATTTGTGGAAAATCTCAGCACTTTTTCAGGACTTTATCATCAACTTTTCTCTGGGGAGACAATAGATTTTTACGGAGAGCCGTTGGAGGGTTTGCAGTTAATGGGAATATTGGAAACACGTCTTTTGAACTTCAAAAACGTTATAATCACAGGAGTTAATGAGGGCGTTTTGCCTGCTGGGCGTACCGAAAATTCTTTTATGCCACATGATGTGAAACGTTTTTACGGACTTCCTACTTATAGTGAGAAAGACGCAATATATTCATATCACTTTTTCAGATTGATACAAGGAGCAGAAAACGTTGTCCTTATTTACAATACCGATGAAGGAGCAACGGGGCAAGTAGAGCCTTCACGTTTTATTCTCCAACTAAAACATGATTTTGCCAATAAATGGAACATACAGGAAAAAACGGTAACTGTACAGCCAAGCACGTTGCCGGAAAGGGTTAAAGAGATACCAAAAACGCCATTTGCCATAAAAAAGACCGAGGAGCTACTCAAAAAAGGTCTTTCACCGTCTGCATTGTGCAGTTACATGACCAATCCTATGGACTTCTACTATAAGAAAATACTGGGCGTAGCAGATGTAGAAGAAGTAGATGAAACTGCCGCTGCAAATACCATAGGAACCATAGTTCATGAGGTTTTACAGGTGCTTTTCACCAATGACAAAGGGCAAAAACTCACAGAGCAAAGCATAGATAATAAGTTTTCTCAGGTAGGTAAAACGGTAGATGATGCCTTTAAGAACAATATGGCAGGGCAGAATTATCACTCTGGTGCTAATTATTTGGTGTATCAGGCGGTAAAGAGGATAGTAAATAACTATCTTAAACAGGTAAAACGTGAGATAAAAGAGGAAAAAGAGATAGTAGTTAAAGAATTGGAAGAAAAAATAACGTGCAATATAGAAGTTAATGGTATTTCTGTATGTTTGCGTGGAGTGGTGGACAGAATAGATACAGTGGACGGAGTGTACCGCGTGGTGGATTATAAGACAGGAGGAGTAAAAGACGCTGATTTGAAAATGGATGATGTTGATGAAATGCACGCCTCATACACAGATGAGGCAGCAGAAGAACATATTTTCCAAAATTCAAAAGCTCTCCAAGTACTCATGTACGCATATATGTACAGCCAAAATCACACAGAAATACAAGACTTTACCGCAGGGATAATGCCTCTTAGAAATCCAAGCAAAGGTTTTTTGAGTGTTAAGGTGGGTGGCGATGAGTGTTTGAAAAACGATATTCTAACGGCAGTAAAAGAGAAAATCACAGAAATAGTATCTCAGATGCTTGACCCGAATGTTCCATACACCGAACACGGCACTATTTATTATGATATTGTATCTTAGAAAAAACGTCCCATATTACAACGCCAGCGCACACTGAAATATTCAACGAGTGTTTGGTGCCTACTTGCGGTACTTCCAGTGCGCCATGACATAGGTTTACCACTTTTTGTTCCACACCGAAAACTTCATTCCCAAAGACCAAGGCGTACTCTTTGCCTTGCTCTGGTGTGAAAGATTCAAGAGAAGTACTGCCTTGTACCTGCTCCACAGCGAGTATTTGCACATTTTTTTCTTTTAAAGATTTTATAGCATCTGTTGTAGAGGTAAAATGTTCCCATTCAACAGTTTCGGTAGCTCCCAAAGCAGTGCGGTTTATGTCCTTGTGAGGTGGAGTGGCTGTTATACCACACAAGTATAGTTTTTTTACTCCGAAAGCATCGCACGTGCGAAACACAGAACCTATGTTGTTAAGACTGCGTACGTTGTCCAGAATGACGTAAACAGGCGTTTTTTCCATTTCTTTGAATGTGTCCACAGATGGTCGGTGCAGTTGTTCGGATGTGAGTTTTTCCATTGAAAAAGCTGTAATTATATTTTTTTGCAAAAATAGTGATTAGAAATGATGAATTTAGCTTAAATTAGCCTTTTGTTAGGTACTATGTGTAAAAAGCACATTATTATTTGTAAATAACTCTCTTTTGAGAAAAAAAAGCACATTATATGAATAGAATAATAGCCATTTTGGCAGTGGCATTACTGCCTTTGGGTGTGTTGGAAGCGCAGAGTGAGGTACAAGCCTTCAAACCAAAAATAGTGGTTACAGGATACGCTGAGCAAAAGGTTCAGCCGGATATCATAAATGTCAATCTCACTTTTGGGGAAAATAAAGAGTTTTTTGGCAAACAGAACATAGAAGACCTTGAACAAAAGGTCATTGCTGTGCTGAAAAACAATGGACTTGACATAAAAAAAGACATTAGTGTCATTTCAAATTCAAACTATTCTTCTGATAACAAAGTCCTAATAAGAAAGACAGTGGTATTTTCTGTTAGTGATTATGCTAAATACTATGCCATAGCGCGCCAGATGGATTTCAAAGGTATTCAAAGCATGAGGATAACGTCTATCAAATATTCAAAGGAAGATGAGGTGAAAAAAGCTCTTTTGCCAAAGGCTTTATCCAACGCCAGAGATATGGCAAATGCTATCTTGAATGGTAGTGGAGCCTCTATATATGACATTTTGTATGTGAATGCTCAAAATATCCGTGTGTCAAACAATTCTAATTATGACGATATGATAACTGTTGGTTACTCCATGGCGCGAAAGAGCAATACAGATTATGAGTATATGGAAAAAAGTCAAGACATAACCATTTCGGTGAGTATGGATGTGTGGTTTGGACTTTTTAATACTGCCAACCAACAGAAAATGAATAACTAATACAATAACATATGCATTTTTTTAGAAAAGTAAGTATAATGTCCCTTTTAGCCTTTTCTGTGGCGGGCTATGCGCAGGTAGATACTCTGCCAGCGGTAGCTACATTGGAACAGTGCGTGGATTACGCTGTAAAAAACAATATTTCGGTCAATCAATCTATCATAAGTAAAAACAGTGCTGTGGTAGACCGTCGTGAGGCGTGGGGTAATTTTTTGCCTTATGTAGGTGCATCGGGCAGTTATAGCAATAACCAAGGTTTTAGCTTTGACTCCAACACCAACCAGCGTGTTACATCCACCCAGCAGGGCATGAGCGTTGGTCTTAGCGCACAACTAAACCTTTTCAATGGATTAAAAGATATAAATTCTTACCGAAGAGCCCAGTTGTCATTGGCAGCGGCTGAGTATTCAAATGAGAAAATCATCAATGACATATCTCTGAATGTGGTAAACTCATACCTTGCTATATTGGCTGCATTGGAATACGAAAAAGTAACTATCAGCCAATATGAACTATCACAGTTGCAGGTAGAAAGAATAGAAAAACTGGTCAAAGCTGGCTCAAAGGCGCAAGGAGACCTTTTTGAAGTGCAGGCCACCCTTGCACGTGATGAGCAGAGCATGGTAGACGCTAAAAACCAAGTCGTTTTGGCTTATTTGACACTAAAACAACTACTTGCATTGGATATTTCACAACCTTTATCCATAGTAACATCAGGTTATGATACGGTGTCCCATTCGGCTGTTTTGAACTCCACGCCGTTGGAAATATACAGAAGCGCAGAGATGTCCTTGCCAGAAATACAAAAAGCAAAAACAGATGTAGAGGTATCAAAACGCGCTTTGGCAATAGCAAAAGGGCAGTTTTCGCCTACTCTTTCCGCCAGTTATGGGTGGAACAATAGTTTCATCTTTGACTATAAAAACCCTGCTACCTCAGACCCTATCTCTGTGGGAGACCAGTGGAGAAATAACTCTCGTCAGTCCATGGGAATGAGTCTTTCTATACCTATTTTTAATAGAATGTCAACCATAG